>JBEIQK010000882.1:0-2596 GCA_040376505.1 Alphaproteobacteria bacterium
CGCACCCCCAACAGGGTGCTCCAGCGGGCCGCTTGCCGGCGCGGATCGGCGTCGGCCGCGGCGACGAGGTCGGCGATGGGGGTGCGCCCCAGGCCGTGCACGCGGGTCGAGAGGGCCAGCAGCGGGGCCTCGGCGGCGAGCAGGGCGCTGACCTCGAGCTCCACCGCGCGCTGGGCCTGCGGGGCGGCGCCGAGGGCCTGGGCGAGGGCGCTCGCCCAGCGGCCGAAGTCCATTTCGACCGTTCAGGCCGCGGCGCTGCGATCGAAGACCGGGCCCACCTGCGCCACCTTGGCCTCGAGCTCTTCGGCGGACATGCCCAGCAGGGCGCTCACCACCGCCGGGTCGACGGTGTAGCCTTCGAGGGCGATCACGGTCTCGGGGTTGGCCAGCACGCGCTGACGAAAGGCGGCGTCTTGCAGCATGCGCTGGGCGAAGGCCTGGGTATCCTTGGCGATTGGCTTCAACATGGGGGCTCCGAGCGGAGTGCTGACCCGGCGGCGAGGAGGCCGCCGCTCCGGGCTTGTCCGCGGTGGAGGCTAACGCAGTCGCCGCTCAGAGGGCTGGATGGCGGCTGACCGGCTCCACCCGCTCGCAGGTGGACAGATCGAGCACATAGATCACCATCTCCTTTCCATAGAAACGGAAGGTGCCCTGGCTGACGAAGCCCCAACTCAAGAGCTGGCGGTTGGCCCCTTCGTTGTCGGTCTCGGTGGTGATCTTCACATAGCGATGGCCCCGGGCGAGGAGCTCGTCAAACAGCACCTTGTTGATGTGCCCGCTCACCCGCTTGCCGCGCAGCCGGGGCTCAAAGCTACAAAACAAGCTCTCGGCCTTGAGCCCCGCCGGCAGCGAGACCGTGCGGCTCTTCGCCGTGTAGCGCGGGGTCTCGATGATGCGACGCAGCACGGAAGGCCGCCACAGACCGGGCAGGGCGGCCGGACCGAGCAGGAACCAGGCCCGCCGCAGGGTGGCGCTCATCATCGCGTCGGGATCGAGGCTCCCGGCGATGAAGCCCTTCACCTCATGATCTTCGACATACACAAACCCCAGAAAGCGCGGATCGTTCACCAGCGCCTGGTACAGCTCGGTGAGGAAGGGCAGCCCCAACTGCGCCCAGAGGCTCTTGCCCATCGCCGCGTGGTGCAAGGCCGCCACCCGCGGCGCGTCGCGAAACTGCATGGGCCGGATCGCCGCCATCACCTCGGCGTCGACCGGGAAGGGCTTGCGCGCGCTCATCCCCGGCTCTTGGCCGCCGCCTTCAACGTCTCGTGAAAGGCAGGCTGGGAGAGGGCGCGGTGCTGGGCGGCCAGGAAGTTGCCGATCGCGTCTTCAAAGGTGGCGGCGTAGCTCTCGTTGAGCAGGCGCCGGGCCAGCTCGATCGCCACCCCGTGGGCCGGGCCGAAGGAGGCCACCGCCTGGGCGATGCCGGCTTGGAGATCGGGCACCACCGCGTCAAGGAGGCCGAGGGTGCGCGCCTCTTCGGCGCTGACGGCAGGTGCGGTGAGGATCAGGCGCTTGGCGACGCCGAGCCCGACGAACTTGGCGAGGCGGAAGGTGGCCATGCCGGGGAGGAAGCCCTGGTGGACCTCATCGAGCTGGAGCACCGCGCGCGGCGTGGCGATGCGCTGATCGCAGACCAGAGCGAGCTGCATGCCGCCGCCGATGGCCGGGCCGTCGAGGGCGGCGAGGGTGGCCTTGGGCAGGCGCTCGAAGCGGGAGCAGACCTTCTCCCACTTGTTGAAGCCGTGGATGTCCATCGTCTGGTCAGGCCGGAACTCGGCGAGGTCGACCCCGTCGAGGAAGGCGCCGGGCTCGCCGGTGATCACCACCACCTTGCAGGGGCTGGCGTCTTCGAGGTGGTCGGCCACCGCGGTGAGCTCGCGCACCATCGCCATGTTGATGCGGCGGCGCTGCAGGGTGATGGTCGCGACCTCGCCGGCCTCGACGTAGGACAGGGTGGTGGTGGGGCGCATGGGGGGTCCTCGAAGAAGCAGGCTACCAGCGGATCAGGGCGGTCTCGATGGTCGAGCCCGGCCCCATGGTCATCATCACGCCATAGTCGCCGCGTCGCACCGCGCCTTCTTCCATCAGCCGGCGGTAGCTGAAGAGGAAGCTGCCCGAGCCGAGGTTGCCGTGGTCGTGCAGCACGCCAGCGGTGTGGCGCACGTCGTGCTCGGTGATGCCGACGGTGTACTTGATGGCGTCGATGACCTTTTTGCCGCCGCTGTGCACCAGCCAGTGGGCGATGTGGCGCTTTTTGAGGCCAAAGCGGCCGAGCAAGCCGGCCACCGGGGTCGCAGCGTGGGTGCCGAGCACATAGGGCACGTCGCGATCGAGGTGGAAGCCGAACTTTCCGTGCTCGGTGTGCCAGTGGTAGCTCATCGCCTCCCAGGTCTCAGGGATGATGTGGCTGTAGAAGCCCAACACCGAGGGGGCGAAGCGCGGCTCGTCGGCGGTGTCGGCCCGCACGACGATGGCGGCGCAGCCATCGCCAAAGAGGCTGTTGACCACGCCGGTCTCGACGGTGTCATCGTAGATGTAGAGCGCCGAGTTGACCTCGCAGCAGACCATCAGGGCGACCTTGCCCGGGTTGGCC
>JBEIQK010001010.1:0-2054 GCA_040376505.1 Alphaproteobacteria bacterium
GATGCGCTGCTGAAGGGCTTCATCGACGGTGAAGCCTCGCTGGGACAAGCTCAAGAGCAGGAGCTCCTGGCCAAAGAAGAGCGCGCCCTCCGCCTTGCCCTCGAAGAAGTAGCGTCGCGCAAACTCGCTCTGGTACTCGTAGCCCTGGGGCATGGCGCCCTCCAGCCCTCAGTCGACGGCAAAGATCTCGTCGAGGGTGCGTGCCGTCGATGCCCGACGCATCCAACTGCGCAGGAGATCGGGCGTTGACTCGGCTGCGATGCGCTGCTGAAGGGCTTCATCGACGGTGAAGCCACGCTGGGACAAGCTCAAGAGCAGGAGCTCCTGGCCAAAGGAGAGCGCGCCTTCCGCCTTGCCCTCCGCCTTGCCCTCCGCCTTGCCCTCCGCCTTGCCCTCCGCCTTGCCCTCCGCCTTGCCTTCCGCCATGCCCTCGAAGAAGTAGCGTCGCGCAAACTCGCTCTGGTACTCGTAGCCCTGCCGCAAGGCGACCTCCAGGACCGCGCGCGCGTTGGCCGAAAGCGCGCTCAGGATGAGATCAGTGTAGAAGCCAGCCCGATCGGCGTCAAGGCGGCCCACCACGCGGGCGGCTGCTTCGGCGATGTCGATGGCCGCAGGGCCCCGACCATGGGCCAGCGCGCTCAGCACCAGGCGCTCGGGGTGGGCCAGGGCCTCGGTCGCGTCGGTCAGCGGTGCAATCTCCGCCGGGCTGATCACCAAGGGCACCAGCACCGAGCCGGTGGGCCCAAGGGAGATCGGCTGCCGGGCCCAGGCGGCCACCGTGGGGCTCAGGGTGAGCACGACCAGCACGATCTCGCGGCGGAGCCGATCGCGGGTGAGGGCCACATAGGAGGGCCAGGTCCACTGCTTCTCCGAGTCAGCCCGGAGCTGCACCTCCAAGAGGTAGACGGGGCCGCGCTCGGGGACCACCCCCAGGTCGACCCGCCGCTCCAGGGGCCGCGCGTCGGTGAGCGCCGTGTCGAAGGTGCGCAGGGCGCCGAGATCGTCGGTGGGGGTGCCGAGCAAGGGCGCGGCCAGCTCGGCGACGAGGCGAAGATCGTTGCGAAAGAGCGCCAGCAGGGGCTCATGGAGCGAGGGAGGCATCAGCCCGCGAGGCTCTCGGCCAGGGCGCGGGCCAACAACGCGCCGTGGCCCGGGCCAAAGGCCGGCGACTGGCCGACGAAGAGGCCGCGCTCGTGGACGGCGTCGGCCACATCGAGGGGGCCGTCGACCCGCACGCCGCGCAGGCGCTCAAAGGCCGGCTGGCGGCTGAGGTTGCTGCCGGAGATCGGCCGGGTCTCGATCCCAAAGGCGGCGAGGCGCTGGCAGAGCGTGGCCCGGGAGATCGGGCAGCCTTCGTCGAGGAGCAGCGGAAAGGCGAAGGCGGCGTGGGTGGTGCCCGCCACCTCGGGGAAGGTGCGCAGCGGCAGGCCGAGGGCCGCGATCTGGGCGCACCAGTCGGCGTGGTTGGCCCGGCGGCGGGCCACAAAGGCCTCAAGCCGGCGGGCCTGTTCGAGGCCGAAGGCCCCGGCGATCTCGGTGGGGCGCAGGTTGTAGCCGGCGCTCACAAAGAGAAAGCGCGGATCGGTCTCGGGGCAGCGGGACTCCCACAGCGCCCGGTCGCCCCGCTCGCGGGTCCAGCCATGGGCGCGGATGCTGCGGGCCGCGTCGGCCAGCTCGGCGTTGTCGGTGGTGAGCGCCCCGCCTTCGATGGTGGTGATGTGGTGGCTGTAGAAGAAGCTGAAGGCGCCGACCTTGCCGAGGCTGCCGACCGGCCGGCCGCCCAGGGTGGCCCCGTGGGCCCCGCAGGCGTCTTCGAGGAGCAGCGGGCTGCTCGCCCGCGAGGGGCAGCCGAGCAGGTGCACCGCGAGCGCCGGCTGGTCGAAGGCGCCCTCGAGGCCCAGCGTGTCGGGGTGGACGTCGACGAGGCGGGCGGTGAGCCCGGCCTGCAGCACGCTGAAGAGGCTGGTGCTCCAGGCCACCGCCGGCACCACGAGCTCCTCGCCGGGCTCCAGGGCGCCGATCTCCACCAGGGCCGCCAGCATCACCAGCAGGGC
>JBEIQK010000486.1:0-5019 GCA_040376505.1 Alphaproteobacteria bacterium
AGAGCAGCAGCCTGCGCGACCGTATCCGCGCCGATCTGCGCCAGGATGGCCGCCCCACCTACACGCCGCTCACCGGGCTCTCGCTGATGGTCTTCTTTGCGCTGGCTGCCCAGTGCATGAGCACCCTGGCCATCGTCAAGCGCGAGACCCGGGGCTGGCGTTGGCCGGCCTTTCTCTTCGTCTACATGACCGGCCTCGCCTGGGTGGCCAGCCTTCTGGTTTACCAGACTGGCCGGCTGCTTGGTCTTGACGGCTAGAAGACCGGCGCGGACACACCCTGTCTCCGATGAGACGGCTGCCCGATGGGGCCCGGGCCTTCCACCCCACCCTCGCATCGGCCCCAGAGACCAGGGCTAAAGTCGCGGTTTCACCACGATCGCGCCCCCCGCCGAGCCCCGCGGGCGACCTGTCGGCGGCGACAGGATCGGCGGGGGAGGCTGTCGGCCCGGACAAGGCTATCGGCGCCGACACATCGAAAAAACGGAGCTTGTACCGTAATACCCAGGTTGGCACGACCCTTGCATAAGGAGAGGACACAGCCAACCTGGAGCCCCACGATGCACGCCGCCGCACAGAGCCTGTCCTCGAGCGCCCCCCTCTCCGACACGGTCACCCGGCCGGCCACCGAGCAGGAGCGCAACGACATCATCTTGAGCCTCTACCCGATGGTCAAGCGGGTCGCCTACCGGATGGCGCGCCGCTTTCCCCGCTGCGTCGACGCCGATGACCTCGTCCACATCGGCATGCTCGGCCTGATCGACGCCGCCGACCGCTACGAGCCCGGCCGCGCCCAGTCCTTCACGGCCTACGCCCGCATCCGGGTGCAGGGCGCCATCTTCGACGAGATGCGGAAGAACGACTGGGTGCCTCGCTCGGTGCGCGACCGCGCCGCCCGCCTCGACACCGCCCGCATCGAGCTGGCCGAGGAGCTCGGCCGTGAGCCCACCCGCGAAGAGCTGGCCACCCACCTCAAGGTCGACCCCGAGCGCCTCGAAGAGTTGGCCCGCACCGCCGACGTCCGCGTGCTGATCTCCACCGAAGAGGGCGGCGAAGACGAGGGCACCGTCGGCGACACCCTGGCCAGCGACGGCGAGAGCCTCGACGAGACCGTCAGCCGCCGCGCCGTCTCCGCCAAGGTGCAGCAGGCCCTCGACAGCCTGCCCGAGCGCGAGAAGCTCATCGTCGACCTCTACTACTACCGCGACCTCACCTTCAAGGAGATCGCCAAGATCCTCGGCGTCACCGAGTGCCGGGTGAGCCAGCTCCACACCCGCATGAAGAAGCGGATCGAGGCCCGCCTCGTCGAGCTCGACGACGGCATCTAGGCCCCAAAGCAGCGCCGGAGCTCGTCCAGGGCTGGCGCTGGCAGCCGCACCCCATCCGACTCCGCTTCCCCACAGACCTCTGCGCCCGCGACACCCACGCAGGGCGACAGCACCCCGCCGTCGTAGGGCCGCTGCTCGGCCGCCTCCAGGCGGCAGCCGCCCACCCAGACCGCGGCCCGAAAGTTGTGGAAGCGCATGTCCATGCGGGCGACCCGCTGCCGGTAGGCCACCAGGGCCCGGGTGATCGGCGCCAGGGGCGCCAGATCAACGCCCCCCGCCAAGAACCGCGGCGCCACCGTGATCGCCGCGGCCGACTCCACCACCAGGGCGATCTCGCCGCGCACCGCCACCGCGTCGTAGGAGACGCGGATGGGCGCCGGCGGAGCCCCCACGAGGCCGATCAACCCGCGCCCCAACAGGGCCTTGGCGTCGGCGGCGAGCATCACGTCGCGGTGCATGGCGCTGATGTTCGACCAGGTGAAGTGCAGCGCGATGGGCTCCCCCACCGGGGCCGGCAGGGGCGCCGGAGCCGGCGCTGCCTCCACCACCGGTTCAGGCGGGCTTGGGGTCGCCACTGGCTCCGCCGGCGCGCCGACGCAGCCGAGGGCGAGCAGCCAGCCCGCCGCGATCACGCGATGAGCCCGTAGCGCTTCTTGACCTCGCGGATGGCCTTGGACAGCGCGATCTCGTAGTCCACCGTGCCTTCGGCCACGTTCTTGATCTTGTCCTTGGCCTCGTCGCGGATGGCGCGCTCGTCCACGTCGTGCTTGCGCACGAGGTCGATGACCCGCTTGTAGATGTCCTTGTCGTCGGCGTAGACCTCTTCCACGAAGTGGGAGATCATGAAGTTCTCGACGATCTGCCGCGCGAAGAAGCGCGGGACCTCATCGCCCGAGGGGTGACCCCACTCTTCGGCCATCTGGGAGCGGGTCTTGCCGTACTGCTCGTAGGGCACGTTGCGCTCGGCCATGTGCTCGCGCACCTGCTCGCGCAGCGCGTTGTCGCGCCGGAGGAACTCCTCCATGATCGCCGCGATGTCCTTCTCGGCCTCCGCCTTGTTTTCGGCGTTGACCTCGATGGCGCCCTCGGCGACGAGGGTCTCGATGACGGTGTGGGCGATGTCGGGGATCTTGGAGCGGTACAGCTTCATCGGCCTCTCCTGGTGAGCAGCGGTCCCAGGCGCCGCGCAGCGCGCCGGCTCAGCGGCCCCCTGACGGCTCCACCCCACCAAATGTGAAGATGGCTGCCACGCTAAGGTGGGCCACATTCAGCCCGTAGGAGGCCCGAACCGCTTGGAGGCCTTCCGGAGCCTTCCGGAGCGGGACCTGATTCAGGAACGAAACGGTGTACCCCGATTCCACCTCCACGGCGACCCGCTCAGAGAGCCCCACCGAGAGGCCCCCGTGGACCCCAGCGGCCGGCACCACCACGTCGGAGAAGGGGTGGGCGCCGTCTTCCTCGGGCACCAGCACCGCGGTGGCGCCGCCGAAGCCATGCCAGTTTTGCACCCAGGCGGCACCCAGGTCCACCCCCAGGATCGGCGACAGGCGCCCGCCGAGTGAGGGCCGCAGCTCGGGGCCGGCGAGGGCCCAAAGGGCCGTGACGCGGGTGGGGTGGCTATGGCTCTCGACCCGCACCTGCCCGTCGGCCTCCAGCCACTCGACGCGATCGTGGCCAGAGACGGTGCCGACCACCAGGGTGCTGCGCAGCCAGGCCCCATGGCCCAGGGCGAGCCGCGCCGGGAGCACCAGGGCCGGGCCAGGCTCCAAGCGGGTCGCCCCCCCGACCTCGCCGGAGTCGGCCTGATCATCGAGGACCCGACCTCCAAGGCCGACCTCGATCTGGGCCGCCAGCGCGGCGCCCGCGCCCAAGCTCAACCACAACATCCCTGGCTCCTAGGTGCCGCCCTGCACTTCGTACCCCTCGATCGCGCTGGTCAGGGTGCAATTGTTTGTCTCGAACTCATCTTCATCCACCATGATCTCAAACTCACCGTCGAAGGTGAGGCCGTCGGCGGTCTTGTGAAAGAGCCCCTTGTTCTCGACCTCCAGCGCGCCGCCATTCCAGGAGAGGTCGCCGCGAAAGGTGTAGCGGCCGAGGTCGTCGAGGGTGCCGGGGAAAACCGCGTCGCTGCCGAAGTCAAAGACGAGGTCGGCGCCGTCCTGGGTGAGGGTGAGCGGGCCCTCGGCCCAGGGCTGCACCCAGGTGGGGTCGTTCTCGCAGCCGGAGATGGTGGTCACCAGCACGTTGTAGCGGTTCGCCACCTCGAGGAGGGCGCCGCTGCCGCCGCCGCTGTCGTCGCCCTTGCCGCCGCCACAGGCGCCCAGGAGCGCCAAAAACCCTGCCCAGCGCGTGTACATCAGCCCCCCTTCACGCGGCCATAGGCCGCCTCAATCAAGGAGGCCGAGATGTCCGAAACCATCGCCGGGTCGCCCAGGGGCACCGAGTCGCTGGCCTGGGGAACGAAGCCTTCGCGGATCTTGGCCTGGAGGAACTCGACGTAGGCGTTGACCGGATCGGCCGCCCGAAAGCGGTGGGCGTCGCGGAGGTTGACGCCATCCTTGAGCCCGAAGATGAAGGCGCCGCCCTCTCTCTTGACGACATAGCCGCGGAACTGGCGAATCAGGCCGGCGATGGCCGGATCGGGGCCCGCTGGGGCCGCCGCCGCGGGCGGGGGGGGCGGCGGCGCCAGCGGCAGGGCGGGAGGAGGCGACGCGGCGGGGCGGCTGCCCCAGACGTCGAAGCCATCGACCTCGCTGGCGACCTCGCCGCCGAGGGGCTCGAAGCCCCCGTCGCTGTCTCCCACGGCGGGCGTGGGAGACGGCCCTTCGGAGAAGGGCTCGGCGTCGCCCATGTCGTCGGGCGCGTACTCGGCGTGGAGGAAGGACAGCTCGGCGTCGCGGCTCTCGGTGGGGGCGGGGGCCGCGGCGCGGTTGGGGCGGGTCCACTGAATCGGGTTGTGGGGCTCTTGATCCCAGTCGCTGTCTTCGTCGTCGGCCCACTCATCGTCGATGGTCACCATCGGCCCGTCGCCGACGCTGCCCATCAGGATGGCCTCGGGGCTGGGGCCGAGGGTGTCGGTCTCGGTGTCGTCGGCCTCCTCGCGGCCGCCGCGCGAGCCGTCGCCCAGGCCCGCCGGCTCGTCGTCGTCGAGCATGGCCAGCGCGCCCACCAGGGGCCCGGTGACCGGCTCCTCGGGCTCCTCGGCGGGTGCGACGCGGGGAGCCGCGAAGGGATCCGTCGAGCCGCTGAAGGGATCGGGGCTGGTGAAGGCCGGCGCGGGCCGGGCAGCGGCGAAGGGGTCGGCCGATGGCTTGCTCGAGCCGAAGGGATCGGCCGACGGCTTGCTCGATCCGAAGGGGTCGGCCGACGGCTTGCTCGAACCAAAGGGATCGGCCGACGGCTTGCTCGATCCGAAGGGATCGGCCGGCCGGGGCGCGGGTGGGCGCGCGCCGAAGGGGTCGGGGCCGCCGGTGAGCGAGGGGGTGCGGGGCAGCTCGCCAAAGCGCGAATCGGCGCTCCCGGGGCGCGCGGCGAAGGGGTCGGCCGGCAGCGTGGCTTTGCTGGGCGGCGGCGGCGTGACCGGCTGGCCCAGGGGCAGCACCGGGGTCATGTCGGGGGCGGTGGGGTTGTCTTCTTCGTCCTCGTCGAGATCCACCGGGATCATCGGCGGGCCGATGCGCGGGGTCTCAAC
>JBEIQK010001011.1:0-2053 GCA_040376505.1 Alphaproteobacteria bacterium
GGTCGACGCCGAAGACAAGCTCTTCGCCACCCTCGACCCCACCACCCGCCGCCTCCGTTTTCCCGAGGCCCATGAGGTGGTGCTCACCGACACAGTCGGCTTCATCCGCAACCTGCCCCGCGACCTGCTGCACGCCTTCCGCAGCACCCTCGAAGAGGCGATGGAGGCCGACGTGATCCTGCACGTCGCCGACGCCAGCAGCCCCGAGCTCGACGTGCACATGGCCGAGGTCAAGCGCACCCTCTCCAGCCTGGAGGCCGACGACATCCCCCAGGTGCTGGTGCTCAACAAGATCGACGCCATCCCCCCCGAGCTGTGGGGCAGCCTCAAAGAGAAGCACGGCGCCCTGCTGATCGCCGCCCAGACCGGCCTGGGCTTGGAGCCCTTGCTGGTGGAGCTTCAGCGCGTGCTCTTTCGCGAGAAGGCCCGCGCCGAGGCCATCGACGAGGCCGATGACGCCGACGAGGCGCCCTGATGCTCCTGCTGCTGGCCCTGGCCTGCAACCTGGAGGTGCCCTGCAACCCGGCCCTGCGGAGCTGCCTCGACCCGCCCGGCGAGAACCCCTACGAAGGGGAGCTCGACCTGGCGCAGGTCTTCGTCGGCTGCTGCAGCCCCGAAGACCAGGACCCCCGCTGCGGGGCCCGCGGGAGCTGGTGGGTGGGCGCCACCTTGGAAGGCAGCGCCGAGCTCGTCACCGTCGACATTCGCGAGGCGAGCCCCGTGGGGCCTGAGCCCTGGGCCGAGCAGCACAAGCTGGCCCTGTCGGAGCGCGACCCCGACCGCTGGTGGGAGCTGCGCTACCGCGAGCTGCAGGTGGCGGATCTGAGCGGCTGCCGGCCTCTGTCGTCCTGCGCAGACCGCTACCTCGTCAATCGCACCACCCTCTTCGCCTGCGATCCGGCGCCGCAGCTCTCCTTCACGCTCCAGGTCTACGAAGACCGTGAGGGTCCGCCGTCGCTCTGTCGCCGTTTTGGCCAGGGCGCCGACACAGACCCGGACTGCCCCGCCATCACCCCGGAGCCCTGATGCTGCTCGCCTTGCTGCTCGGGGCCTGCGCGCCCATCAATCCAGCCGAGGTCACCACCCCGGACCCCTACCACGGCGATCCGCCCCTCCTCGCCGGCCTCTCCCTCGAGTGTGACCCCACTGGCCCTCGCTTCCTCCTGAGCGTGCGCAGCACCAACTGGACCGGCGGCGGCGAGCTGTGGATGGCCCGGGGTCGTGGCGACGTCGAGCGCCACCCCTTCGGCAGCGACAAGGCCTCGCGCGAAGGCGCCTGGGACTGCCTGAGCCTGAGCCTGTCTACCGCCGTCGATCCCGCCTCCGCCAGCCCGGGCTCGTCAAGCCGCTATGGCTGCGAAGACATGGAGCGCCTTAGCTTTTTGCTCAGCCTGCGGGCGCCCGACGGCAGCGCCAACGCCGACTGCCGCGCCTGGGGGGCCGACCCGGATCTGTTCAGCGCCATCGAGGGTGCCCCCGCCTGCAGCGCCCCCCTGGACACCGGCGAGACCCCGCCCGAGGTCGCCGCCCAGTGCGACTGAGTCCACCCGTCGGAGGGATAATGCTCTTCCTGCTCCTCGCGTGCGCCTCCACCGCCGAGAAGGCCGACACCGCCGACACCACCGGCGCTTCGAGCCTGGGCGGCGGTGAGACGGCCGAAGACACCCAAGCCGACACAGATCCGGTCGACGACACCGGCGGTGATGCGGACTTCACCCACTACATGAGCGTGACGGCCGGCACCTTCACGACGGTGAGCGGCGAGACGGTGCCCTGCGTCGGCGAGGCCCACCTTAACCACTACCCCGCCGATGGCCGGCTGATGGGCTTCTGCGGCTGCGCCAGCGACGACGACCGCCTCGTGCTCACCGGCTTCATCGAGGCCACCGTCACCGAGGGTCAGATCGTGGGGTCCTGGGCCGCAGAAGACGGAGACCAGTCCCTGTCGGCGACCGTGCAAGGCGCCCTCGACGCCACCACGCTGCACGCCACCCTCTCCGGGAACGCCGACTGGATCGCCTTCACCGGCGAGGTCGACGGCACCTACCCCTGA
>JBEIQK010000698.1:0-3543 GCA_040376505.1 Alphaproteobacteria bacterium
ATTGCACGGCGCGCCGAGGATGACCAGGCCGCGCGCCTTGTAGGTCTGGTAGAGCGCTTCGAGGCCCTTGTACTGCGACGTGTAGCCACACTTGCTGGCGACATTGACCACCAGGGCCACCTTGCCCTCGGTGAGCGAGGCGGGCACGGCGCCGCCGTCGATGTCGACGAGGGGGACCGCCGGCAGGGTGGCGGGGTTGGCGGCGTAGGCGACGCCCGCGCCGAGGGCGGCGGCGACAAGGAAGAGACGGAGACGGGTGAACATCGGGGCTCCTGAGAGGCCCCATCCCTACCGCGAAGGTCTCCGGGAGCAACGCGGCCCTGGGGCGGCATGAATTGTTGAACATTCATTTGGCAATGAATGACAACACAGTTACAACAATGCCACCCACGGAGCCGCCATGCACGACACGCTCACCGCCCGTCTCGGCTGCCGCGACGTGTGTATCATCCGGCGCCGCTGGCCGGGGCTGCCGGCGGGCATGGGGCGGGCGCTGGCCGCGGCCGAGCTCCTCCTCGATCCGGCGCTGTCTGCCAGCATCGTGGCGACACCCTACCGCGAGAGCGGCGACCTGCTGACGGCGCTCACCCTGTCGAGCCGGCTCGACGTTGACCTCTGCCTCATCGGACCGGTCGCGCCCGACCTCAACCTGCGCTTCTTGTTTGCCTCCACCCACGCCGATCAGCGAGCGGAGGGCGCCGCCCTGGCCCGCACGCTGGCCCCCTTCGGCCCCAACGAAGAGCACGACGCCGCCGTCTGTTTGGGCGGGCTCCTCGGCCTGCAGGCCGCCCTGCGCGGCCGCTCCCTCCGGCTGTTGTTGTGATGTCTGAATCAACCAGCCGGCGCCGACGCAAAGCCCAGCGGCGCCCAAAGGCGGGCCAGCGGCGTGGTGGGGTCGAGGGGCGGCTCCAGGCGCGCGGCCCCGCGGGCGAGGTCGAAGGGGTAGACGCCCCGGCCGGCCTCATCGACGAGACGGCCGGTGAGCAGGCCATCCTCGGCCCCCCGCGCCCCGACGGCGGCGGCCAGGGCCGGGGCATAGACCACCTGCCGAAAGCCTCCCAGCAAGCGGATGCGCGAGAAGCAGCGCAGCAGCGCCATCACCGGCAGGAGCCCCACCGACAGCGCGCCAGCACGAAGGGCCTCGATGTCGCCTTCGCCGAGGGTCGGGCGGGTTCGGATGCGCGCGCCCACCCGCTCCAGGGCCCAGGGCAGGCCCAGATCGCCGCGGCCGGTCAGGGCCCGCAGGGGGTGGCCCGGCTCGGCCAGGGCGGCGCAGACGGCCCGGGCGCCCACCCGAGAGAGATCGACGAAGATCAGGTCGCGGCCGGTGTGCGCGCGGGCGATGCCCTCGTTGGTGCGCAGGGCCCAGGTGGCGTAGGTCTCGCCGGGCCGCGGGGTGGCCAGCGCGGCCCGGGCGGCGGGGGTGAGCGCCCCCAACAAGGCGCCAACCGACTCCGGCATCGGGCACCCATCCACCAGCGCGTCGCGCCAGGCGGCGGGGATCAGGCGCAGGCGGCCCTCGGCCTCGCCGTCGCGGGACCGGTCGCGGGCGGCGTCGATCTGGGCCTTGCGCTGGGGGCCGGCCTCGACGAGGGCCTCGATCGGGCCTGCGCCAAAGCAGAGCGCCCCGCTGACGGCGCTGTTGCTCATCGGCAGCCCGGCCCAGGCGAAGAGCAGGATCGGCCCCGGCGGCGCCTGGGCGCAGAGCTGCTCGATGGCGCCGAAGGTGGGGCCGCTGGTCGGGCAGAGGTGGTGGACGGTGGCGATCACCCCGCGCGCCGCCACCTCGGCGGTGAGCGCGGCGGCGTCGACGTCTCCGCGCAGGGAGAGCTCTTCAAAGAGGGCAGCAGCGAAGAAGGGATCGAGGTCGGCGCCGGGGAAGGGCGCAAAGAGCCGCGCCGCCGCCGTCGCGAGGCTGCGCCCCTGCCCGGCCTGGAGATGGGGCAGGAGGGCGGCGGGCAGGTCGCTCATGGCTCGATGTCGGACAGGGCCGCTTCCAGGGCGCCGGCTTCGGTCTGCGCGGCCACCAGCACCAGACCGACGAGGCGCCGCCGCTGGGCGAAGTCAGCGCCCTCGGCCTTTCGGAGCATCACCCGGGCGAGGCGCTCCAGGCCGGGGCGGGCCGGGTTCTCGCCGCGCGCGCAGGCGCGCAGGCGGCTGGTGAGGGGGCTCACCGCCTCGGGATCGGTGCCGATCGCCAGGATGAGCTGGTTCACCACGAGCGCGGCGCTCCCGGCGTCGACGGCGGCCTCGGGCTCGGTCATCCATGCGAGCTGGACGGCGTCGAGCCACTGCTCCTGGCTGCTGAGAGGCGCGGGGCGCGGGGCCTCGGCGGACTCGATGCTGGCCACCTGTTGGAGGATGGCGTCTCGCTGTTGTTCGGCGGCGATCTGCGCGTCGCGCAGCAGCTCCAGCCAGCGCACCGTGTCAGGGCTGTCTTCGCCCCACAGGAAGCGCCCGATCTCCCGGTACTTCTCGTCGAGGGGAGCGGGTAATCGGCCGGCCTTGGATCGGGGTGGGCTCTCGCCACGCGCCAACAACCGAAGGAGGTTTCCGTCGAGCTTGTGGGTGATGGCGAAGGCGGTGGGCGAGAGGCCGCGGTGTCGCAGCGCCTCGCGTAGAACCACGGCGTGCTCGGGCAAAACGCTGGTGGACATGGCGCGGAGCTCCACTGAACGGGCAGCCAGGCTAACACACGCAGTTAACGTCAGCCAAGAGTCAGGGCCCCAATGTTCCGCCCAGAACAACAGTTTCCTTTCCCCGGGCCAGCGGACCCGCGAGCGCCAGCGCGCCGAGGAGCACGAGCTCTTCAGGGCTTGCAAAGGGGTTTGCCTGCCGAGCCAGGGCGATGTGGGCCTCATCCACGATGACCACAGCCCGATCATTGGCGAGCAATGCCACCAGCGGGATCTGCCCCGCCCGCACTTCGGCGATCACCACCCGGCCGAGGGCTTCCAGAATTCTGTGCGGAGGCGGGCTACCCGCGCGATGGAGGAGGAGGGAGGTCGGTAGGATCATGCAAACCTCAATGAAGTTGTTTTACTTCATATACACCAAGCCAAACCAGCCCGCCAACCAAATTCGTGCCCGATCTCGAAGGGCGCCGTGGTACTGTCCCCTCCGCCATGGACCGCGACTCCCCCCTGCGCAGCTACTTTCTCGGGCGACCCGGACGCGTGGGCTTCCTGCCCCGCATGGGCATCAGCCTCGTGTTCACCGGCCTCCTCACCGCCGGCTACCACATCATCGCGCGCGTGGTGACGCCCACCTCCATCGACCTGACCACCGCCTTCGACCGCGCCGTCCCCTTCGTGCCCTGGACGGTCTGGTTCTACGTGCCCCTCTACGCGCTGGTCTTCCTGGTGCCCCTGTTGGTGGTGGACGACTGGCGCTACTTCGGGCGCTTGGCGCTGCTGCTCACCGCCACGGCGGTGCCCGGCGGCATCGTCCACCTGCTGCTCCCCATCGAGATCGATCGCCCAACCGCCCCCGAGGGCCCCGGCCTCACCCTACTCATGTTGCGTTCGGTGTACGCCACCGACC
>JBEIQK010000002.1:0-38013 GCA_040376505.1 Alphaproteobacteria bacterium
GACGCCGACTGCGACGACGCCGACATCGCCTACAACCCGGCCGCGCCGGAGGCCTGTGACGACCCCAATGACTACAACTGTGACGGCCTCGTGGAGTACGCCGACGCCGACGGCGACGGCTACGCCGCCTGCACCGAGTGTGACGACAGCGACGCCAGCGTGAGCCCGGCGGGCGTGGAGATGTGTGACGGTGTCGACAACAACTGTGACGGCCTGATCGACGAACCCACCGCGGTGGACGCCTCGACCTGGTATGTCGACAGCGACTTCGACAACTACGGCAACCCCGCCATCAGCGAGGTCTCCTGCGAGGCGCCGCTCGGCTACGTCGCCGACAACACCGACTGCAACGACGCCGACTCCGCCTTCTTCCCCGGCGCCGCCGAGGAGTGCGCCGAAGAGATCGACTACAACTGCGACGGCTCCACCGGCTACGCCGACGCCGACGGCGACGGCTGGGCCGCCTGCCTGGAGTGCGACGACACCAACGCCGCCGTCAACCCCGACAAGACCGAGGTCTGCGACGAGATCGACAATGACTGCGACGGCACCGTCGATCAGGACGCCACCGACGCCGTGACCTGGTACATCGACCAGGACGACGACGGCCACGGCGTTGACAGCGAGACCACCACCGCCTGCACGCAGCCCGAGGGCTACGCCGGCGAGGCCGATGACTGCGACGACACGCGCGCCACCGTCTCGCCCGAGGCCGAGGAGGTCTGCGACGACAGCCTCGACAACAACTGCGACGACCTCGTCGACGCCGAAGACGAAGCGGCCTGCCCCACCGAAGACACCGACGACACCAGCGTTGCCACCGATGACACCGCCGATGAAGACGTGAAGAACGACAAGGGCGGTGGCGGCAAGGGCGGCTGCGCCAGCCTCGGCGACACCGGCGGTGAGGCCGGCCTGCTGCTGGGGGCCCTGGCCCTCGTCGCGGTCGGCCGTCGCCGCCGCCAGGGCTGAGCTAGGCCGCAGCGCCGCCGGGGGCGAAGGGCGCCCGGCGGGTCACCGTGAAGCCCAGCGCCCGGGCCGAGTCGAGCAGGGCCTCGAAGTCATGGGAGATGGTCGCCCCCGCCTTGGTGGTGACCTCATCCTCGGTGGGCAGGTCGAAGTCATTGGCCCCGTAGGCGAGCCCGAGCAGCGCGTCGGCGTTTCGGGTGAGCACGCTGGTGCGCAGGTGGCGGATGTTGTCCAGGTAGATGCGGCAGACCGCCAGCCAGCGCAGGTACTCGGCGGTGCTGACCTCCTGGCCGCCGGCGGCGGTGTGGTAGGGCTTGTAGGTCCAGCACAAGAAGCTCGACAGCCGCCCGTTCACCTCGTCCTGGAAGCGCCGCAGGCGCTCGATGTGGGAGAGGCGCTCGGCGAGGCTCTCGTCGAAGCCGATGACCATGGTGGCCGTGGAGCCCAGGCCGGCGTCGAGGATGGCCCGCTGGGCGCTCAGGTAGTCCTCGACCTTGTACTTGGCCGGGCTGTGGCGCAGGCGGAAGCTGTCGGCCAGGATCTCGGCCCCGCCGCCGGTGATCCAGCGCGTGCCGGCCGCGGCGAAGCGGCGGGCGCCCTCGGCATAGGGCAGGCCGGTGCGCTTGGTCACGAACATGAACTCGGCCACCGTCATCTCGTAGAACTCGATGGCGTCGGCGGCGTAGCGGGCCCGCAGCTTGGCGAAGAGCTCGGCGTAGTCCTCGATGCGGATGTCGGGGTGAAAGCCGCCGTTAAAGCCCACCAGGGTGCCCCCGAGGCTGCGCAGGGCGTCGATGCGCTCACAGAGCTGCTCGTAGGAGAGCAGGTAGCTGCCCTGCTGGCCGGGGAGCTTGTAGAAGGCGCAGTAGTCGCAGCGGGCCACGCAGACGTTGGTGGTGTTGATGATGGCCATCACGAGGTAGGTCGCGACGCCAGGCGCGTGGTAGCGGCCGCGCACCAGGGCGGCGAGCGCCTGGAGTTGGTCGTCGCTGGCCTCGGTGAAGAGGCGGCCGGCCTCGGCGATGTCGGCGCGACCGCCAGCCAGCAGCCGGGCGCGCAGGGTTTCGATCCATTCGGGGTCGGCAGACACGGGCACCTCGCAGGGTGCGGGGGCCTAACCTGCCGAATAGGGGGGCCCCCCGATGGCCAACGCCCCCCTCGTTCCCGCCGCTGACCCCCGTGGGGGCGTGCTGCGGATGCTGGCGGCCTCGATGGGCTTTGCGGCGATGGCGCTCTGCATCAGCCTCGCCCACCGGCGTGAACCCGGGCTCTCCACCCACATGAGCAGCTTCGTGCGGGCGGTGGTCAACACCCTGGCCCTGCTGCCCCTCGCTGGCTTCGATCGGCGGCGGCTCCTCGGCGATGGGCGCATGGCGCTGTGGGTGCGCGGGCTCTCCGGCGGTGCGGCCCTGGGCACCTACTTCGCCGCCCTGCCGCGCATCGGCATGGGCGAGGCGGCCTTCTTGAACCAGACGAGCGCCGTTTGGGTGGCGGCCCTGGCCCCCTCGGTGCTGGGCGAGCCGAGCCGGGCGGTGGTGTGGATCGCCATCGCCGCTTCGCTGGTGGGCATGGGCCTGCTCGGCCACCCCCGCGAGGGGGGCAGCGACGCCGTCGGCCGCCTGTTGGGCGCGGTGAGCGGCCTCGCGGCAGCCAGCGCCTACCTCTCGGTGCGGCGGGCCTCGCAGAGCAACGGCCCGGTCGCGATCGTCTTCTACTTCACCTTTACGGCGAGCCTGATCTCGGGGGGGCTGGCCTGGCTCAGCGGCGCGTCTCTGCCCGCCGATGCGGTCACCGCCGCCCTCCTCGTGGCGGCTGGCTTGCTGGCCACGGTGGCCCAACTGTGGATGACCGAGGCCTACCGGCGGGCCCCGGCGGCCCTGGCCTCGGCGACGGCGGCGGCGGGCCCCTTTCTGTCCACGCTGCTGGGCATCGGCTTTCTCGGACAGGTGCCCGACGCCCTGGGCTGGGTGGGGATGGGGGTGCTGGGGGTGGCCGCCATCGCCATTCCCCTGCTCACCGGTGCGGCTCAGGCGCCGAAGAGCGCGAGCCCGCCGCCATCGTAGCCGGCGACCTTCACCGAGAAGTCGGTGCGCTTGGTACACTTCTTCAGGAAGTCGGCGATGGCCGGGTCCATCGGGGTGGCCGGGCTGCGCTTGACCTGGTCGAGGGCGATCATGCGGGTGAAGCCGGGATCGTGGAAGAAGCGGCAGCTCACGTTGAGCACCTCGTAGAGGTTCTCCCACAGGCCCTCGTCGAGCTTGTTGGAGCGCTTGGCCTGCTGCACGACGAAGGGCGGGAAGAGGGCGAGGCAGGCGCCGAAGGCGACCGACAGGCCGAAGTCGGCGACGGCGACGCCGACGAGCTGGCCGTCTTCGGCCTTGTAGGAGGCGTAGACGAGGTCGTCTTTGGGGCCCGTGGCCACGCGGCCGGTCTTCAGCACCGTCACCGGCCGGCCCAGCAGCGCGTTGTAGAAGTCCTGCACGGGGCGAACTTCGGGGGCCTTGTAGTGGTAGATCGAGGTCTCTGCAGCCATGGGGTGCTCCTTGTGCGGCGGTCGTGGCGGGGGGGGTCACCCAAAACGAAGCCGGGTGGAGGCCAGGGATGGCTCCACCCGCGATGCTCTGTTTTTGTCTCAATCCCCGGGAATCAGCGCAGGAGAGGGCGCAGGACCTCCTGGAAGGTCTCGGGGGTGAAGGGCTTGGCGATCAGGAAGAGGGCGCCGGACTGACGGGCCCGCTCGTGCATCTCGGGCGTGGACTGCGAGGTGATGAAGCCAAAGCGCGTGGCGTTCTTGGCGCCGCGCAGGGCCACCAGGAGGTCGAGGCCGGACATGCCGGGCATGTTCCAGTCGGAGAGGATGAGGTCAACCTTCTCCTTGGAGAGCAGGGTGAGGGCCTCGTTTCCGGACTCCGCTTCGGCCACGTCGACCGCCTCAAAGCCGGCCTGGCGAAGGGTGCGCCGAACAATCATCCGCATCGTCTTGCTGTCATCCACAATCAACACCTTCATGACGACCTCCTGAACTCCCGGCGAGGTGCGCGGCGACCGCGGGGCCACCGACTGGCCCTTCGCGCTCGCTTCGCTGCCGCGCCGCTGCTGAGTAAGAGGTGGATCGGAATTGGCTGGCCGGACAATAGGGGCGACGCCACAAAGCTGGAACCTCGGCCGGAGATCGGCGGCGCGGCGGGCGCGGCCATCGGTTAGGGGCGGCCGCCGTCTCGCTGGAGCTGTCGTCATGGCCCATCCCCGCGCTGTTGTTGCCCTCCTCCCTGCCCTGCTGGCCGCGCTTGGCGGCTGCAAGAGCCCGGTGGGCATCTGGATGGTCAAGTTTGAGGCCGGCGAGTCCGCCTGCGTCGACGCCTTCGATCACAATTTCCTGGTGGGCTACACGCCGGAGGGCGAGGTGGTCGATCCCTCCTGGGTCAGCACCGATGTGACCGATGGAAGCCCGGCCCTGGCCTTTGTCCAGATCGAGACCACCACCGAGGGCGAAGGCCTGATGCTCTTCGGCGACGAGGCCTGGCCCGGCAAGGGCGCCGAAGACAAGTGGACCTTCGCCTGGACCCGCCAGGGCGCCACCACCCACACCGACGAGCACCGTACCGGCTACTACTACCAGGTGGTAGAGGAGACCGAAGAGGTCGAGGAGCTGGTGCTCTCCTTCGACGGCGACACCGCGGTGGGCGAGCTCGGCGGGCAGACCACGGCCCTGCAGCGCTGGGCCGAGTCCGACACCTGGAACGCCGAGGTCGAGGCCACGGTCACCGCCACCGGCCAGATCCCCTCGGCCACCTACCTGCTCACCGATGATCCCGTGCTGGGCACGCCCGTGGCCCTCAACAACGCTAGCGCCATCGACGACTGCGACGGCGAGGTTTGCCAGATGGGTCTGTCTACGGTCTGCAAGGGCACCCAGCGGGTCACCGCCACCCGCACCGACTACGACAGCGAAGAGGCCTACCGCCAGCTCTCCGCCGCTGGGCAGGCCGCTGGCGCCCCCTGATCGGGGCTTCAGTCGACGATGAAGCGTACCCGCGGCCCGGCTTCGACGGTGAGGAGCTGGCCGCAGCGCAGAAAGTCGCCGTCGAGCATGTAGGACTGCGGCTCATCGGCCTCGATGGTGAAGCGGCGCGTGACCGACTCGATCACGTCGGGGCGGTTCCAGGTAAGGCCCATGCGCATGCGTGGCAGGGCGGCCACCACGGTGGAGGGCGGGCCGCAGATGCCGATCATGTGCATGTGATCGGGGTGCTCCAGGGCGCGCATGAAGGGCCGAAAGCCGAGCCCGATGTCGGCCATGGTGCCGGCCGCCACCGCGGCGTAGGCCTCGGGGCCCCAGGGCTGGCCGTCGACCTTGACCCGGCAGGGCAGGGGCTTGAACATGTTTTTGGCGAATTCGCTGCCGGTGATCACGCTCCAGATGGCGCGGGCGATGGTCTTCACGGCCTTCCAGGGCCCCTCGCCGCCGCCCTCGTAGTAGGCCTCCAAGAAGCGCGACAGCACGCCATTGCCGAAGAGGCAGCCCGCCTCCTCGCCGTTCACCACGATCAGGTTGCGCTCGACCGTCTTGAAGGGGGCCTCGCTGTAATACTGGTTGACGATGCGCCCCAGCAGCACATCGCCGCCCTGCTTGAGCCCGATGTTGCGGGCCATCGTGTTCATCGTGCCCCCCTTCAAGATGCCGATCAGCGGCAGGCGCACGGCGCGCAGGTCGCGGCCGGTCTTGCCGTCGGCGTAGACCCGCACCAGCGAGGAGAGCAGCTTGTGAACGGTGCCGTCGCCGCCGTTGACGCAGATGATGTCGACGTCGCGGGCCCGCAGGTCGCGCACCACATCTTCGAGGCGGTCGAGGCCGTCGGGCTGGGCCAGCTCGCCCTTCTCGCCCAGCACAAAGGCGAGGCGGCGCACCAGCTCGGGGTTCTTCTTGTTGCGTCCGCTGCGCGGGTTGCTGACGACGGCGATGCCAGGCATGGGCGGCCTCCGGGGCGGCATCCTACACCGGTCGACCGCGGCCCGGCGATGGGCCGGGGCCCGGCGGTGGAGTAGGCTGGTCCATGCTTCGCCGACTCCTGCGCGCCCTGACGCGCCCTCCTGCGCCGCCGCCTGCGCCCGCGGCCCCGCCGCCGGCTGCGCCCAAGGCCGTGGTCTCCGGCTGGCGCCTCGCCGATGAGGGCCTCGCCACCGTGGTCGACACCGACTTCGACGTGGACTTCGCCGCCGGCGGCGGGCTTGTGAGCCCAGCGCCCGGACTCTGGACCGGGCGGGTGCTGGGCGAGGTCTGGTGCCGCCGCCTGCGCCGAGAGGTCGAGCGCTGGGAGGCGGCGCGCCGCCGGGGCGAGGTGCGGCTGGAGCCGCCCAATTCCATGCACCAGTACGGCATCCCCTTGGAGGCCTTGGGCCTTGGCGAGCTCGGCTACGCCCTCTTCGCCGGCGAGCTGTGGGCCCGCGCCCTGCGGCTGCCTGGCGTGAGCGGCCCGCTCCACTCCGTCACCGGCTTTGTGGTGCGCTACGGCCACGAGGGAGACGACGCCCTGGCCCAGCATGTCGACGACGCCGACGCCACGCTCTCGCTCTGCCTCGACGATGCGTGCCAGGGCAGCGAGCTCGTGATGGAGGGGCTGCGCTGCGGCCTGCACCTCGACCACCCCCTCGGGCCGGGAGAGGGCTTCACCTACACCCACCGCGCCGGCTACGCCCTGCTGCACCCCGGCAAGCACCGGCACCGGGTGCTGCCGATCCGCCAGGGGAGCCGCTTGTCGCTGATCCTTTGGGCCCGGGGCCCCGACTCGCGGGCCCGCTTTGAGGCCGAGGCGGAGGCGGGGCGCTGCCCGCCCTGGTGCGGCGCCCGCCGATGATCGCCAGTGCCCTGCGCCTCGCCCGGCCGACGATGGTGCCCTGGCTTTGGGGCATCGTGGCGGTGGGCTTTGGCTGGGCCCACTGGACAGAGTCCCGCGATCTGCTGCGCGGGCTCGACTTCCTCGGCCTGCTGATCGCCTGGGTGGCGGTGCACGCGGGCACCATGTGGTGGAACGCCCTGCTCGATCAGGACGAAGGCGAGGTGCTCTTTGGCGAGCGGGCCGCGGTTCCGCCGGGGCTGCAGCGCCTCGCGGGCGGGGCGCTGGGCCTGGGCGCGGGGCTCGGCCTGCTGATCGATCGGGGGTCCGGGGCCTGCCTCGTCGGGGCGGCGGCCCTGGCCGTGCTCTACAGCCACCCCCGGGTGGCGGCCAAGGGGCACCCCATCGGCGGGCCGCTGGTCAACCTGCTCGGCTACGGCCTGCTGGCGCCGGCCTCGGGCTACCTGCTGATCCCCCAGGCCTGGGAGGCGCGCACCGGCGGCATGGCGGCCCTGCTGGCGCTGGGCATGTTGGGTCTGTACTTCCTCGCCCAGTCCTTTCAGCGCGAGGAGGACGCCGCCCGGGGCTACCGCACCCTCGTGGTGACCCATGGGCCGGCCGCCTGCGTATTGGCCGCCCGCGCCTGTATTCTGGGGGCGGGCCTCGTCTATGGGCTGCTGGCCCTGGGTGGAGAGGTGCCGGCCCTCACGGCGCTGCCGCTGCTCGCGGTGCCGCTGATCGCCGCGCGGATGGCCCCCACCGCCCGCGCCACCCGCGACACCCTCTTCTGGATGGGGGCCTGCCTGGGCCTGACCCTGGTGCTGGCCTCGATCGACCACCTCGCCTGCCTGCTCCGCGGGCTGCCCGGGGCCGGGCTTTGTGTGCGGGTGCGCCTCCCGCCCTAGCGCGGCCGGATAGGGGAGGACATTCTGGAGGCCTCTGTGAAGCGCTATCTATGTGTTTTGTTGTTGATCTCTTGTATACAGAAGTCTGGAGACGCCGATGGCGACGGCATCCTGGACCATGCGGACTGCAAAAGTGAAGACCCGGACATCGCTCCAGGGGTGCCTGAGCTCTGCGACGGCATCGATCAGGACTGCGACGGCCTGATCGACGAGGACGCCACCGACGCCACGCTGTGGTTCCTGGACGCCGACGGCGATGGCGAGGGCGATCCCGCGGCGCGCGAGTGGGGCTGCGAGAGCCCCGGCGGGCTCTTTGTCGACAATGAGCGCGACTGCAACGATCAAGACGCCTCGCTGACCAGCGCCACCCTCTGGTTCTACGACGGCGACGGCGACGGCGTGGGCGACGCCGAAGACGCCGGCACGGCCGGCTGCCTGCAGCCCTCGGCAGACCATGTGCGGCTGAGCGGGGACTGCGACGACCGCCTGCCCGAGATCAGCCCCTTGGAGACGGAGACCTGCAATCACCTCGACGATGACTGCGACGGGGAGGCCGACAACGGCGTGTCCTCCACCTGGTATGTCGACGTGGACGGCGACGGCGCGGCCGGCGCGTCGGTGACGGGCTGCGCCGACGAGCGGCCAAGCGGCTACCAGTTGGAGAGCGCCGACTGCGACGAGACCGATGAGGACGTCTTTTGGGGCGCCCCTGGCGAGTGCAACAACGGCCTGGATGAGGCCTGCGGCGCTGAGGTTTCGCAGTGCTGGACCACCACCCTCGACGGCGACCTGCACCTCGTCGGCGGGCAGGACGATCTGGTGCTCGGCGCCTCGATGACCACCCTGCCAGACCTCGACGGCGACGGCCAGCGCGAGCTGCTCATCGGCGCCACCGGTCTCAATTCCGACGCCGCACGAAACGCGGTGGGCGAGGGCGGGGCCTTCCTGGTCTTGGGCGGCCGGCGCGGCGAGGTCGATGTCTGGAGCGACCCGGCGGTGCGGCGCATCTACGGCGCCGCCTTTGAAGACGGGGCCGGCGATGAGGTGGTGGTGGGCGACTTCGACCACGACGGCCTCGACGACATCGTGATCACCGCCGACTTCCATGATCCGCTCAACCTCACAACCATCACCAACACCACCGACACCATCTCCAACGCCGGCGGCGCCTGGCTGATCAGCGGCGAGACCCTGGCCAGCACCACCGGTGACCTCCGGGTGAGCGAGGTGGCCAGCCTCTCGATCCTCGGCGCCTACCAGGGCGACTGGCTCGGGGAAGGCGCAGCCAACGGCGGCGACCTCAATGGCGACGGCATCGCCGACCTGCTGATCGGCGCCAACGGCGACTTTCTCGACTCGGGCAGCAGCGATGTGCCCGATGATGCCAACGCTGGCGCAGTCTTTGTGGTCTTCGGTCGAGAGGGCGGCTGGGATGCTTCGGTGTACTCCACCGACCTCGCCAGCGGTGGCTGGGCCTTGGAGGTCAACGGCCCCCTCGGCGACGGCCTGCGCATCGGCGACAAGCTGCTGGGGCAGGTCGATCTCTCCAACGATGGCATCGACGACCTGGTGGTGAGCGCCTGGCACGATGAAGGCGAGCGCGGCGGCGCCTATGTCCTGAGCGAGTTCCCGTCGGGCGGGCCCTCCGCCATGCCCTGCGCGCTGGAGGTGGGGGTCTGCGCCAACGGGCCCGAGGTGACCTTCATCGACGGGGTCTCCACCGACAGCATGAGCGCCTACTCCATGGCCGGCGCGCCCAACCTGCTCGGCGATGGGTACGACGGCGTGGTCTTCACGGCGCCGGGCGACGCGTCGCAGGGGGTGCGACGGGGCGGGGCGGTCTTTTTGATGAGCGGCGACACCTTCGAGGCTGGCGTGGCGCTCTCCCTGCGCGAGAGCGGGCTGCTCACCATCTACGGCGATGAGGCCGAGCAGTGGTTCGGCAACGCCGTGGCGGCCGGCGCCGATGTCGACGGAGACGGCGAGGGCGACCTGGTCATCTCGGCGCGGGCCAGCGCCCTCGACTATGAGGGCACCACCTGGTTCTTCCGCGGTCCCTTTGTGGCCGGCGGCACCCTGCGCTCGAGCGAGGCCGACGCCATCATCCGGGGCACCGACATCTCCAGCGGGGCCGGCGAGCAGCTCGAGCTGATCCCCCACCCCGACGGGGCGCTGGTGGCGGTGGGGGCGCCGGGCTACGACGTTCCCACCGGCGATGACACCAGCGTCTATGTCGATGGCGGCGGCGTCTTCGTCTTTTACTCGGGCTTCGGGCTGTAGGTCATCTGGATGCCGGCCGCGGCGGCGACGATGCCGAAGCCGCCGATCACGCCGCCGGCCACAGCCCCTGCCACCAACGGGCCATGGATGGACTGGCGGTAGTCGCGCTGGTCGATGGTCTGCTCCCAGTCGGGCTCGTAGCGAACCCGGCCGGCCTGGGTGACGCAAAAGGCCATGCTGGTGAGGCCGAGACCGGCGGCCACGAGCCCCCCGGCGGTCAGGGCGGTTCCCCGCTGCGTGCGCAGGGCGGCCGGGTCGACCGGGGCCGGCGGCAGGCGGGTCCAGGCGCCGTCGTAGCGCCAGGTGGCGTCGGCGGTGCGCAGCCAGGCGGTCTGCTTGGGGTGGCCGAGGTCGAGCAGGGTGGAGACCAGCGGATCGTTGGGGAAGGCCTGGATCGGCAGGGCGGCCAGCGAGCGCGGATCGACGAGGTGGGCCGGCAGGGCGGCGTCGACGCGCACCGTCCAGGTGAGGGTGGGGGTGCCTGGCACCTGAACGAGGTGGGTGCCGGCCGAGAGGCGGATCACGCCGGCCTCGGGGCTGCGGGCCTGGCCGTCGATCCACAGGGTCTGCACGGCGCCGAGCACGCGCAGCTCGGCCACCTCGCGGAGGGTCTCGCGGGAGGCCTCGAAGAGGGGCTGGCCCTCGGGGGGGTAGTTGGTGTCCCAGACGAGGCCGGGCTTGTACTGCACCGCCTGGGCGAAGGACTGGCGCGCGGCCTCGGTGCCCTCGACCTTCACGGAGATGATGCCGCGGAGGTAGTGGAGTTGGGCGATGGTGCTGGCCTCGGCCGGCTCTCCCAGGCAGGGCACCGAGCTGAGGGCGCGCTCCAGCGTCTGGATGGCCAGGGGCCAGCGCTGGCCCTTCACCGCGGCCTCGCCGTCGGAGAGGGCCTTGAGCAGCTCGGAGTTGGAGGTGGGCCGGCTGCAGGAGGGGTCGATGCGCCCATCGCCGAAGAGGATGGCCTGGCCGTCGCTGGCCCGTTGCAGGAAGGCGGCGATCGGGGTGGGGTCGAGGCTCCACGGGGGGACGGCCGCATCGGCGGCGACGGCCTTGACCGCGGCGCTGGGGTCTCCTTCGTGCAGGAGCAGCTCATCGGCGTGGGCGAAAGCGGGAAACAGCAAGACAAACAGGGTCGAGTACAGGCTCACAGTGTCTCCAACCAAAGTCGATGCTGCGCGGAGCGGAGGCCCCACGATAGGGGTGTAGGGATGCTGGCGACCGGAACGATCATTGCGGGCAAATACGAGGTGGAATCCACCCTCGGCAGCGGGGGTATGGCCACCGTCTATCTCGTTCGCCACCTCACGCTGGAGGCGCGCTTCGCGCTTAAGGTGTCGCATGCGCACTCGCCGGGCCTGCTGCAGCGCTTTGTGCTCGAAGGGCAGCTGCAGGCGCGGCTGCACCACCCCGGCGTGGTCAAGGTGCAAGACATCATCGATGTCCACGGCGCCCCCGGTCTGATCATGGAGTATGTAGCGGGCGGAAACCTCGACACCTGGTGTCAGGTGCGGCCGCTGCACGAGCTCGACGAGGTCCGGCGGCTGTACCGGGCCCTGGTGGAGGCCGTGGGGGCCGCTCACTCCGCCGAGATCGTCCACCGCGATCTCAAGCCGGCCAACGTGCTCCTCACCGGTGATCCGGCGGCGCCGATGCCGCGGGTCACCGACTTTGGCATCGCCAAGGTGCTCGACAGCGCCAGCAGCCCCACCCGCAGCAACATGGGCTTTGGCACGGTGGCCTACATGGCCCCCGAGCAGGCCTATGACGCGCGCTCGGTCGACAAGCGGGCCGACATCTTCGCGCTGGGCTGCATCCTCTACGAGATGATCACCGGCGAGCGGGCCTACCCCGAGTACAACCCGGCGATGGATGAGGAGACGCGCCGGCGCGACATGGACCCGCGTAAGGTGCGGCCCGAGACCCCCGAGGCCTTGGCCCAGGCGGTGGTTCGCTGCCTGCGCTTTCGGCGCGAAGAGCGGCCCCAGTCCTGCAAGGAGCTCCTCGTTCTGCTCGATGGGGGCAGCACCCCCGGCGGGGTGGGCGCTACACCGGTTCCCATCACCCGGCCCGACGCTGGGCATACGCTGCCCATCGATCTCCTCGGGGAGCCCCTGCCGCCGGTCGATGCGGGCAACCCCTGGCTGCTGCCGGGGATCCTGGTGGGCATCACGGCCCTGCTCGCGGTGGGCCTGGGCTTTCGCCTTCAGGAGCCCGAGCCGCCGCCCGAGTCCCATCCCTTGGGGGCTCCGGTGGTGGTGAATAACGATCCGCCGAACGAGGGGTCGACGGGGGCGGGCGAGGCCAATGGGTCAACGCCTGCGGAGCCGCTGATTGACTCTCCCCCGCCGCCTGTCGGCCCAAGGCCAAAGAAGGCGGAGAACCCCAAGCCGCCCCCGCCGGAAGAACCGCCTGGAGAGGTGCTGATCAGCAGCAAGCCGATGAGCCCCTTCACCTTCCGTGGCAAGAGCTACAAGGCGGACTTTCACCGCCTCTCGGCGCCGCCGGGCGACCACCTCATCACCTATGTGGGCCCCGACGGCGTGAGCAAGTCGATCTCAGTTGAGGTGAAGTCCGGCAAAGAGGTGGGCGCCTGCTGGGGCTTCAACATCAACGACCGATGCCTATGAGCCCGGCCGCCGCAGGTCGAACTCACGAATCAGGTTGTAGAGGTGGCTGCGGGTGAGGTCGAGGCGGCGGGCCGCCACCGACACATTCCAGTCGACGGCGGCCAGGGTCTCGCCGACGAGGCGGGCCTGAAACTGGCGGGTGGCGGCCTGAAACGACAGCTCCGGCGGCGGGCTGGTGGGGCTCTGGCCCCGCTGGGGGGCCTCGGGAAAGACGTGGCGGGTCTCCAGCAGGCCGCCGCCGTCGAGTTGGGCGCGCACCACGGCGGCCTCGATGGCGTGGCCCAGTTCGCGCACATTGCCCGGCCAGGAGGCGGCCTGCAGGGCGGCGGCGCAGGCGGCGGAGAGGCGCAGGGGCTGGAGCTGGTGCTGCTTGCAGGTCTCCTCGACAAACCAGGTGGCCAGCACCGGCACGTCCTCGGCCCGCTCGGCCAGGGCGGGCATCTTCAGGGGCACCACATGCAGGCGGTAGTAGAGGTCCTCGCGAAAGCGCTTCTCGGCCACGGCCTTCTTGAGGTCGACGCTGGTGGCGGCGATGATGCGCACATCGGCGGTGGCCTGCCGGGTGGAGCCCAGCGCGTAGTAGGTCTTCGACTGCAAGAGCTGCAGCAGCTTGGCCTGGGCGGAGAGGGGCAACTCGGCGATCTCATCGAGGAAGAGCACGCCGCCGTCGGCGGCCTCGACCTTGCCGGTCATCTTGCGGCTGGCGGCCGAGTGTGCGCCCTGGGCGGCGCCGAAGAGCTCGCTCTCAACGAGGTTCTCGGGCAGGGTGGCGCAGTTGAGCTCGATGAAGGGCCGGGGGTGGCGGCGGCTGTTGAGCCAGATCAGGCGGGCCACGGCGGTCTTGCCGGTGCCGGAGGGGCCGGTGATCAGCACCGTCATGTCGAGGGGGGAGACCAGGGCGACCTGGCGCAGCACGTCGGCCATCGCCCGGCTGCGGCCGATGAAGTTGGGGGTCTTGATCTGGGTGCGCACCGCGACGGTGTGGTCGAGGGCGGCCTCGGCCCGTGCCTGGAGCTGCAGACGCTCGGCCAGGGCGACGAGGTGCCGAGCGAAGAGCTCGACCAGGGCTTGATCTTCATCGGCGAAGGGGCCGTTTGGCTGGCGGCCTTGCAGGTAGACCACCCCCAGCTTGCCGATCGGCGCGCAGAGCACGGCCTCGATGCGCAGGGCCTGCACGCTCTGGTGGCTGGCGAAGCGGGGGTCGTTCAAGGCGGAGACGCTGCGCAGGGTGCGCCCGCCGCTGATGGCGTCGGCGACGATGCCGCGGGAGATGCCGGCCCGCACATTGACCAGCTCGGCCTCGTCAAAGCCCTGGGCGAGGCCGCAGGGCTCGGCGGCGCCCTCGCGCTCCAGCTCGACATAGGCCTTGCGGGCGCGGGTGGCGGCCACCACCAGCGAGAGGGCCTCGCGCAGCAGGGCGGGGGGATCGGCCACCTCGGCGAGCTGGATCAAGCGGAGGTAGAAGTCCCGCTCGGCGCGGAGGCGGTCGGGCTCGGCGGTGTGCATGCAGGCTCCCAGGGCCGGTCGGTCGTAACCGGTTGGGGCTGCCTGCTGACGTCGGCTGGAGCGACGGAGGCCTCGCTTTGTTTGGGCCTCACACCCTGCGATGACGGCGGCCCGATGGGCATCAGCGGCGAGGGGTGGCGGAAGGTGATGGGAGTCGAACCCACCGAGCGGCGCCTCTCAGCGCGCCCCACCGGCTTTGAAGGCCGGGGCCGGCACCAGCCTGGCAACACCCTCCACGCTGCCGGTAACACTGCGCTTCCGGGTCGTCGCGGTGCAGCGCGGCCCCGCCTCCGTTAGGGCAGAGGCCTTGCGGGGGCCGGCGGCTCCGGCCAGCGGGGAGCCCATGGCGCAGCCCTTTCACGCGATCGTGGCGATCGACACGCCCAGCGGCACGGCCTACGGAAACGTTCGCCGCCTGAGCATGGAGACCGTGGTCTTCGAGCTGGAGCGCGCGCTCGTCACCAGCGCCGAGATGCCATGGCGCATGGAGGTGCCCGGCCTGCCCGCCGTCGCCGGTGGGCGCCTCGTCCTGCGCGATGTGCGCCCGGTGCCCAATCTCGGGGTCTACTCCCACAAGGCCCGCCTCATCGAGCTCGCCGAGGGTGCCGGGGCCCTGCTCGAAGGATGGCTCAGCGCCACCGCCGAAGGGGGCGAGCTGCCCGAGGTCGACGCCAGCACCTCGGTCTGGACCGGCGTGCTGGCCGAGGCCAACCCCCTGACCTCGGCCACGGTGCTGAGCCGCTACGCCGCGCGCCTCGCGGGCGGGCACTCCTCCTCCACCCACCAGTCGGCGGGCGGCGAGGGGCGTGACTCCGGGCGCCGGGTCGTCCGAAACGCGATGCGCGCCGGCATTCAGCGGGCCCGACCCCCCGAGGTGGCCGATCCCCGCTGCCAGCGCGCCCCCGGTCGGGTGGAGGTGCGCTTCCTCAGCGCCGCCACCCTGCGCGAGGCCTGGCAAGCCCACCTCTGTCGGGCTGGCCTCTTTGTGCCCCTCCACGAGCTCGACGCTGAGCTGATCCTCGACCTCGTGCTGCCCGATGGGCTGGTCCTCTCCTGCCCCGCCCGGGTGGTGGCGCCGATGTCCAACGGCACCGGCCTCGCCGTGTCGATGACCGAGGAGCAGCGCCGCGCCCTGGAGGCCGAGGTCGGCTGAGCTGGAGGGGAATGCAGGCCTGGCGGTGGCGTCTGGAAGCCTGCCTTGGTTGCGGGGGATCTCTCGTTTCGAGATTTTCTGGCCTGAATCGTCGCTGGATGAGGAATCGAGGTCTGGCGGGTGGCGCGGCTTCGGGAGTATTCAGGCACATCGCGCCTCGCTGATGGGGCCTCCTCGATGGGACCCCTGCCATGAACGACGCCTCCTCGCTCTCCCCCCGCGCACTGGGGCGCCGATCGGAGGCCCCGGCGGCGGCTCCCGAGGCCCCCCAGGGCGCGCCCAGCACCCTCCTCCTGCTGACCCGGCAGATCGAGGATGAGCACCACGCCGCGCTGCGCGACGAGCCGGCCCGCATCATCGAGCGCCTCGCGGGCGCGCACCCGACCCTGTGGCGGCCGCTCCAGCAGCTCTTTGGCCTCCTGCACCACCACCTGTGGAAGGAGGCGAACATGCTGTACCCGGCCATCCGCCTCTTCGCGGCGGGAGAAGACGCCGGCGGGGGCCTCGTGGGGCTGGTGCGCCAGGCCCGCTTTGAGCATGGGCGGATGCTGGGCCTGATCGACGATCTGCGGCCGCAGATGGGCCTCACCGGGGAGGTGGCCCCCGCGCTGTGGGCCACCCTGGAGCGCATCGAGGCGCAGATCGCCCTCGAAGAAGATCAGCTCTTCACCAGCCTCCTCGCCCTGCTGGGCGTCGACGAAGAAGACCTGTAGGCCCTACTCGGGGCGGGCTTCGCGGCGCATCAGGTTGTCGAGGGCGAGGTGGGCCTTGAGCTTGCCGCTGGCGATGTGCTGCAGCGCCTCGGTGATCGGCAGGTCGACCCCCTTGCGCGCCGCGAGCTGGTTGAGCGCGAGGCAGTCGCGGTGGACCCCCTCGTCGGTGGCGCCTTGGCGCGCCATGCGCAGGCCGGCCTGCCGACCGGGGTGATCGGGGTGGTGGGCGCAGGCCACGAGGTCGCCCACCCCCGCGAGGCCGAGGAAGGTGCGCGGATCGGCGCCCAGGGCCGCGCCCAGCCGGCTGGCCTCGGCGAGGCCGCGGGTGAGCATCACCGCCTGGCCGCCGACGCCGAGGGACAGCGCGTCGGCGATGCCCACCGCCACGGCCAGCACGTTGACCATGGCGCTCGCGACCTCGACCCCGCGCAGATCGCGGCTGGTGTAGACCCGGCAGATCGGCGAGTGCAGGGCCGCCTGACACAGCGCCGAGACCTCGTCGTAGGTGCTGGCCGCCACCAGCGCGCCGGGGCGCCGGGCGGTCACCTCGCTGGCCAAGGTGGGGCCGGCCAGCACGCCCACGCGCAAGGCCGCGCTCTCCTGGGTGATGACCTCGGTGAGAAAGGCGCCGCCATCGGGCTCGATGCCGCGGGCGGCCACCACCACCTTGTGGGCCGGCCCGGGCTTTGCCTGGCGCACCACCTCGCGCACGTTGGCCGGCGGCACGGCGAGGATCAGCAACTCGACCTCGCGGGCCAGGGCGCCCAGGTTGGGGGTGCCGGGAAAGCCGCCGGGCGGGCGGCCGCGGTAGCCGATGCGCGGCAGGTTGCCGGCCTCTGCGACGAGCATGGCCAGGGCGCGACCCCAGGCGCCATTGCCGATGATGCCGACGTTCATGGAGAGCCTCCCGGGGCGAGCACAGACTCGAGCCCGTATCCTGTGAGCCGGTTGCCATAGTAGAGCGCCAGCCGCGGATCGACGTGCAGGGTGCCGGGCAGCCCGTGGCTCAGCGCCTGGCGGCGGTGGAAGCTGGCGAAGGTGCCGATGGCCCGGTCGCAGAGCGCCTCGGCGTCGCCGGGCCCGAGCGCGTGGTGCAAGGTGCCCGCCGCCACCCGGTCGAGCACCCCCTGGCGCACCCGCTCCATCGCGCTCAGCAGGTCTCCCCGCGGCAGGGCCGTCTCCCGGGGCTGCAGCAGGCAGAGCTTCCACATGTCCAGGCGCGGGAAGCGGCGCTTGAGCAAACCCCAGGCCGCAAAGGCGGCGACGTGCGTGTCGAGCACGGTGTTGTCGCGGTGCCAGGCGCCCACCAGCTTCTCGGCGAGGCGGGCGGTGTAAGCCTGGTCGCGCTGGGCGTCGCTCACCACCTGGCCCGCCGCGTTGGTGATGTAGCGGCGCCGATCCACGACCGCACCGCTGGGATCGAGGGTCTGGCCCTCGTCGTCGACCGGGTTTCCCAGCACATCGAGGGGCCGGCCAAAGCGCACATGCACGCTGGCGTCGAGGTTGAGCACGCGGCGGGCGAAGGTGGCGATGGTGCGCGGCTCGCTGAACTCGTCGTCGGTGATGATGTACCGGCTCTTTCCCTCCTCCGCGAGGGCGTCTTCGATCAAGGTCTCGGCTTCCAGCACCAGGGCGATGGACAAGGTGCAGGGCACCACCAGGATCTCCGAATCGGGGCGCCCGGCGGCGAGGCCTTCTTGCCAGGCGGCGAGCCCGGTGCCGAGCAGGCCCTTCTTGACGCGCTTCTCGACCATCCCGTTGCGGGCGCGGGTGCCGCCCGGAAAGAAGAGGGAGTGGCAGCGCCGGGTCAGGGCCTCGATCGAGTAGTCCTTGAGCGTCTCTTTGTAGATCTCATGCTTCTTGCGCCGGTCGACCGTATAGGCGCCGAGCCGGCTCATAAAGGCGGCCATCACGGGGTTGTCGAAGAGGTTGAGCCCCGCGCCATAGAGAAAAGGCGGCAGCCCGCCAGCGAAGAGGGCGTAGCCCAGCAGGGGGCTGTCGAGGTTGCTCACATGGGTGGGGGTGAGCAGCAGGGTGTGGGTGCGGGCCAGCTTGTTGATCAGGGCCACGGGGCCGCCGATCTGGATGCGGCTGGTGGGATCGAAGTCGGCGCCAAAGAGCTCCCGGGGCTCGGCGGCGGTGAGCAGGCGGGTGAGGGCGCCCGGCAGCACCTTGGTGGCGAAGCGGTAGGTGCGGTCGGAGAAGCGGTTGTGGATCTCCTGCGTGTAGCGGTCGACCAACGTGTGGATCGCCGCCTCCTGGGCGCTGCGCCCCTGGCCCGTCGCGGGCGCCACCTCATCGATCAGCGCGGCCTCGGCGCGGTCCTGCTCGGTCCAGCGCCCCCGGTTGGCCGCCATGCGGCGGCGCTCCTGGTAGATGGCGTCGGCGAGGAGCGCGGCCACGGCGTCATCGTCCAGGTGGACGAGGCGGGCGTGGACCCGGCTCTGCAGGCGCTGGGAGAGGATGGCCGGGCTGGGGGGATCAAAAATTCCGCTCATGGCCGGGAGCATACACCGGCGCGCGCGCTCCCCCCTTTGCCCGTCGCCCGGTTGGTGCCTATACAGTGCGCGGGTAGAGCCAAGGGGGCAGCCGCCGAAGAGGTGGCGCGCCGCCCTTTGCCCTGGAGGATGTGTGCGCTCCCTTTGTCTGTCGCCGGAAACCCTCGCTGCGCTGGGTCAGGGTCACCTCGCTGCGGCGCCCCCGGGCGTCCGTCGCCTCCTGCCGATCGCCCCCCTGGGCGCCGAGCCCACCCCGTCCTGGAGCGCCCTCCCGGCCCCCCTCGGCGATCTCGCGGCGGCGGCGGCGGCCCAGGGGCAGAGCGTTCGCCTCGCCGCCCTCACCCTCACCGAGTCCGGCCAGGCCCGCCCCCTGCGCAGCGGCAGCCGCCTGATGCGCCACGGCGAGCTGCAGGCCTACGAGGTCATCGAGGTGCAAGACCGCGTCTTCGAGCTCGATCAGTGGGTTGCCCCTCCGGGCGGCCTCGCCGCGCTGGGCCCCCTGCCGGTGCGCGAAGACGAGCTGCTGGGCGCGGTCAACCTCACCGAGGGCAAGCCCGACGAAGATCAGCTCCACGACGAGTCCTTTGAGCGGAGCTTTCGCTGGCTGTGCCTCGTCTTCTGGGCCGAAGCCGATGAGCTGGAGCTCCTCGCCGCGGCTGGCCTGGGCACCTCGCTGCCGGCCCTGCGCGGGCGCATCGAGGCCGGCGGGCTGGAGGTGGAGGCCGAGGGGCTGGCGATGCACATCCTGGCCCAGGCGGGCCCGGCGCCCAGCCGGTCGGAGCGGGCGGCCCTCCTGCGGGCCTTCTGCGGCCTGTGGTCGCTCGATCCGCTGCTCACGCTGCTGCGTCGTCCCCAGCCCGCCTTTGAGGGCGAGGAGCTGCCGGCCCTGATCGAGGCCCTGGTGACGCTGCCCCTCGCCGATGGCAGCGAGGTGGCCGCAGAGATCGTGGCCCGGCAGGCCGCGATGGCGCTGATTCCCACCCTGGAGCTGCTCCAGCGTCTGGGTCAGACCCCGGGGGCCCCCGATCGGGAGCCCTCCCTGATCGCCCTGGAGGCGGCCTTCGTTTCGGTGCCGGCCCCCGCCGGGCGCGCCGGGGCCGAAGATCGGGTCAACGCCCTGCTGGCCCTGTGGCCCACCCTGCCGCCGACCTGGGGCGATCGTCTCTTCCTGGCCTTTCCGATGGCCCCGACGGGCTTTCCGATCGATCCGGTGATGCTGCCCCTGGCGCTGCGCCTGCGGGAGGCCAAGCTCAGCCTGCCCGAGGTCATTCGCCGGGTCCTCATCGAGGTGGTGCACACCCGCTACGCCGCCCACACCCCCTCGGTGAACGCGCCGGCCCTGCGCTGCACCTGCGCGGACTGCACGGAGCTGCGCGCCTTCTTGCTCGATCCGAGCCAGCGCATCTGGTCGCTCAAGTCCACCAAGGTGCGCCGCACCCATGTCGAGGCGATGGTGCGCCGGGCTGGGCTGGCCCTCACCGTCACCACCGACACGCGCACCCAACCCCATGTGCTGCTCTGCACCAAGCGGCAGGTGAGCGAGGCCCAGCGAGAGCAGGAGCGAAGCGCCTTGCGCCTGTTGTCGGGCCCCGTCCCCTGACGCGCCGGCGGAGCCTTGGTGTATGGTGCCGGCCGCCCCGCAACCCGGAATCGCCATGCCTGCCCCTGCCTCCGCCTCGTCGCCCTCGGGGCCCTGGCGTGTCGACCCCCAGGAGCCGGTGCGCCCGCCCTTGCCGCGACAAGGCTTTGGCTGGCTGGCGTACCTGAACTACCTTTTTGGCATCAGCCTCTGCATCACGCTCGACAAGCTCTGGCTGCGCTTGAAGGTGACGGGCCTGGAGAACATCCCGGCCCGCGGGCCCTTCCTGCTCTTGCCGAATCATACGACCTTTTTAGATCCGTTCATTATCTGCTATCCGATCCTGCGGCCGATGCGCTACATGGCCGCCGCCGGCCTGCTGCGCATCCCCATTCTGGGGTCGTGGCTGCGGGCGCTGGGGTCGTTTCCGAAGATGAAGTATGTCAAGGATCCCGCCTCGATGGCCACCACCCAGGCCCTGTGGGATCAAGACCAGCTCATCACCATCTTCCCCGAGGGTCGGCGCACCTGGGATGGCGATCCCACCGAGGTGAGCGACGGCATCGGCCGCCTGATCCAGCGCCTCGACGCCCGGGTGGTCTTTGCCACCCTGGAGAACGCCTACCTGATGCACCCCCGCTGGGCGCGCTACCCGCGGCGGGTTCCTCTGCGACTGCGCTACGAAGGGCCTTTTCGTTATCCGGCCGACTGGACCCCCGAGCAGGTGGCCGAGGATGTGCGCCAGCGGGTGCGGGCGCCCCAGCGCATCGAACCTGGACAGTCGGTCTGGACCTTTCGGATGGCCCACGGGCTGCCCAACCTCCTCTGGAGCTGCCTGCGTTGTCATGCGGTGGAGGGCCTGCAGGTCGATCCCACCGACGACGACGCGGTGCGCTGCCGGTCCTGCGGGGCCGCCTGGCGCCTCGACGTGGAGACCCGCCTGCAGCCCAAAGACGGCGTCGGGCCCACGCTCACCGTGCGGGAGGCCTACCGCGAGGCCCTGGCCCACTTTGCCTACCCGCCCCGCCTCGGCGAGGCCCTGCCGGCAAGCGGCGATCTGGTGATGGAGGGCGCCCGCGCCACCCTTCGGCGCGTGGGGGCCCGCTCCCGCGAGGTCGTCGCCCGCGGCGCCCTGCGCCTCTTCACCGATCGCCTCGACGTGGTGGAGGCCGATGGCCGGGTGGCGCTCTCCTTGCCCCTCGACAGCCTGCGGGCCCTGTCGGTGGAGGTGGGCAATCAGGTGCAGGTGCGCCAGGGCGATCTGCTCTACGACATCCAGATCGCCGAGGAGAGCGTGCTGCGCTGGGGGCACTTCATCAAGGGCTGGATGAACCCGGGCGAGGTGGTGGACATCGGGTAGGGCACCGTATAGCCCCCCCCCCCCCTCTGGAGGGATCGTGACCCACCTGGAGATCTACCGGTACCTGCTGGCCCCCGAGCGGCGGTGGTCCCTGCTGCCCGAGCTGGAGGCCCAGGGCTACCAAGAGGTGCTCGGCTACATGCCGGTCTGTCCTGCCAGCGGTGTCCGCCGAGGTCCAGCGTTCAGCTCGCCGCCTCCAGCTCTTCGTGCGTTAGCGTGATGATCGACACGATACGCCGGCGATCTTCGATGGGCAGCTTGGAGTCCAACCAGGCCCAGAGCATCTCCTGGCGGGCCATCTGCTCCATGCCGGCGAAGGATCCGCTCAGAAAGTAGCCGCCCACACGCCCCGAGGCGGTTGTGTCGAGCTCAACGGCGGGCCGGTCAAAGGGGCTCTGAAGCAGGGTCTCGGTCAGCTTTGCTTTGAGTTCCATCGCCTCTCTCCGCGGGTAACGACATCGGTTGCTGATTCGTACACAAGAGTCGACACCCTGACCGCAGTCATCGGAGCGCGCCCTTTTGGGTTTATCCAGCTCTCGAATCGAGAGGCCACTGCCGTCAAGGCGGGGTACCCCCAGACCCAGACTGAGCCCAGCCTCAAGGTGCTGAGATCAGCGGCGCCGCCAGCTCGGTTGCCGCCCGCTCCAGCAGGTGCAGCAGGGGCCCTGGAGACAGACCCAGCGCCACGATCAGCAGGATCAGTCCCCCCGCCGCCACCCGCTCGCGCGGAACCAGCTCGTGGGGGCTCATCTGCGGCGACGCCGGGCCGCCGAAGAGGGTGAACCAGGCTCGCAGCACCGCCACGGCGTTCATCGCGCTGGCCGCCACCAGCGCCAGATTGGGACCCACCGCCCGGCCCAGGGCCGCCGAGATCAGCAGATCATCGGCCACAAAGGAGAGGGTGCCCGGAAATCCCACGCTGGCGAGGCCAAAGAAGAGAAAACAGACCGCCAGGGCCGGCGCCGTGCGGTAGTGCCCCCCCGGCTGGCGCAGAGAAAGGGTGCCGGCCCGCGCTTCGAGCATCCAGACGCTCAGCCCCAGCCCCGTGAGCGCCAGCCCCGAGCTGATCCACATGAGCAGCCCGCCCACCAGCAGATCCGGCGTGGAGCCGGTGAGCCCGGCCAGAGAGAGCGCCGACTGGCTCATCGCGAGGTAGCCCAGGGCCGGCCGCACCTCGCGCTGCACGAGGCCCACCGCGGCGCCGTAGACGGCGGTGAGCAGGCTGATGCCCGAGAGCACGTACAGCTCGATCGGCAGCGCATCGGCGAGGAGCGGCACCACAAAGCGCACCACCGCGTAGGCCCCCACCTGGGGCAGGGTGAGGAGCAGCACCCCGCCGAGCGAGCCGCGGGCGAAGACCTCGGGGAACCATGCGTGAAAGGGTGCCACACCCTTGCGCACCATCACCGCCAGCAGCAGGCTGGTGACCGCCGCCCGGGCGATCCAGGTGGCGCCCGGCGGCCCCAGGTCGGCCAGCGCCAACAGGGCAAATCCGACACAAAGCGAGAGCGCCGACAGCCCCATGTACAAAGCAAAGACCCGGGCCGTGCGGCGGGCCACCGGCCGGCTCTTCAGCTCCAGGTAGGGCGGCGCCACCGCGCCCACCCAAAGCAGGCTCAGCAGCAGGGGGTTGGCCGTCAGGAAGATCGACTGGGCCGCCGCCAAGGCCAGGGCCATCCGCCCCATCGCCTGCGGGGTCACCAAAAAGCGCGGGTAGGCCAGCACCACCAGCAGGGCCAGCAGGGCTGCGAAGGGCACCACCACGGCGCTGAGCGCGTCGGTGTGCAGCAAGGCGGTGGGGCCCAGCAAAAAGCCATGGTCGGCCGGCCCCTCGGCCAGCACCCGCGCCGAGAGGCCGATGCTGACGAGCAGATCGAGGCCCACCACCGCGGCGGCGATGCGCCGGGCCCCCACCACCACGCTGCGGCGCAGCAGCAAGGCGGCGCCCAGTCCGGGCAGGCCGATCACCAGCAGGAGGAGGGCCAGCGTCATGGCTCGGCCTCGTCGCCGCGTCCCTCGCCCGGCCCCCGTCCCAGTCGACTGATCCAGCGCCGCTCGGCCCGGTCGGCGGCCTCCAACCCGCGGACGACCGGCCCCAGGAGGAAGCGCTCCAGGGCATCGTCGAGGTAGCTGCGCTCCATCGCGAAGCGGTAGAGCCAGCGCCGGGCTCCGGCCGGGAGGAGGGCCTCGTAGTGGCGCCCCGTCTCGGCGAGCAGGCCGCCCGCCCCGGTCTCCTGCTGGTGGTGGTCAGCCAGGGCCGAGGGGGCCCGCAGCAATTGCAGCGAGCGCAAGGTGGCGTGGCCCACCACATGAAGCAGGGCGAGGAAGCGCAGCCCGAGCCCGATCTCGGCCAGGATCAGCCCCACCTGCGCCATGCTGGCGTAGGCGAGCTGGCTCTTCACATCGGTCTGGGCCCGGCCGGCCAGGGTGGCGTGCAGGGCCGTGGACAGTCCCACCCCCACCAGCAGCACCTGGGCCGCCGGCGCCGCGTCGAGCACCGGCGCGTTGCGCAGCAGCAGGTAGGCGCCGGCGTGAATCGACAGGGCTCCGTAGAAGATGGCCGAAGAGGGCGTGGGCCCCTCCATCGCCCGCGGCAGCCAGCCCGAAAACGGGAGCTGCCCCGACTTGCCCAGGGCCGCCACCACCAGCAGCAGGCCGATCAGCCCCGCCGCCCCGGGCGACAGGGTGGAGGTCTGGTGGGGCCACAGGCCCAGGTAGGCCTCGTCAAAGGCGCCGCTCCCGCTGGCCTGGTGCAGGAAGATCGCCGCGGTGAGCAGGGCCACATCGCAGATCCGGTAGGTGATGAAGGCCCGAAGCGCGCTCTTCACCGGGGCCGCCCGCTCGTGAAAGAAGCCGATGAGCAGGGCCGAAGACAGACCGAGCAGCTCCCAGCCGGCGTAGAGCAGGCCCAGGTTGCCGCCCAGCACCACCGCCAACATCCCCAGCGAAAAGAGCAGGAGCAGGATGAAGAAGCGCGTGTAGCCCGGCTCCCGGTGGAGGTAGCGGTAGCCGAAGCTGCCGATCACCCCGCAGAGCGCCGTCACGAGGAGCGCAAAGGGCAGACTGAGCCGATCGACCAGCAGGGTGAGGGCCAGATCATGGTGGTGCACCGAAAACAGATGCCCCAGCGGCACCACCACCGCGTCGACCCCGGTGAGCAGCATCTCCACCAGGGCCGCCGCCGCCGCGAGGAAGCTGCTCAGGAAGGCCCAGCGCACCACCCGCGCGGTGTAGACCTCACTGGCGCTCCGCCCGACCCCCCAGGGCAGCACCAGCAGCACAAAGGCCACCGCCGGGGCGGCGACCGTCCAGGTGATAAGGGCTGGGATCACGAACCCGCCTCGAGGGCCGCGCGAACCCGCGCCGGGGGCAGGTGGTCGCGGCGGCCGGCGTACCAGTCGATGGAGCGCTCCACCTCGGGGAGTGTGACGGCGACGGGCTCGTAGGGCACAAAGCCCGCGTCGGTGTAGCGCCACATCCTGGCGCTCTGGGGGTCCCAGGCCACGAGCTGCACCCAATGGTGCGTGACCAGTCGGCCGATGCTCGGGTTTTTGGCCGCCAGGGCCAGCAGCCGCTCCGGCCGGGCCTCGACGATGGTGAGCAGGCGCAGCGGCTCGTGGATCTCCACCATCTGCCAGGGCAGGCCGGTGCGCAGGTCGCTTTGATGACCGTCCATCACGCCCAGGTAGGCGGTGATGTTGTGCGGCAGCTTGGTGCCGCAGCCATAGACCGCCGGGTCGACATGGCTGAACCAGTACTCCAGGTTGATGCCGGCCCCCACCGGCACCACGCTGGCCATCACGCGCTCCAGGATGGCGCCGTCGTCGTCCTGTTCGGGATCGTAGGAGACGAGAAAGCTGCGCCGGTCGAGAAAGAGCCCCCGGGTGCGCCAGCGGCGCCCGACGATGGCGATGGCGTTGGTGGCGTGCCCACACTCGGGTCGGGCCTGGGCGAGGTCCTCGGCGCGGGCCTCGACGTGGCGCAGGGCCGCCGCCGGGCTCAGGTGGAGCGGGGCCGAGAGGAAGCGTCGGCAGCGTTCATGGGCGTCGAGCGTGCGGGCCTTGTGCAGCAGCTCCATCAACTCGGCGAGCGGGGCGGCGTGGGAGGGCGGCACCACCTCTATGTCGTACAGATCGATGCGATCATCGCCGGTGTTGTGAAAGCCGCCGACAAACCAGGTGGCCTCGGGGATGTCGAGGCCGCGGGCGGCGAGGAGGGCTCGCACCGCGGGGTCATTGGCCATGTCGGCGAAGGCCCGGGCATTGGGCCCGCCCGGCGCCCCGCCGCAGGCGCCGCAGTCATAGGCCGAGCGGTGGGGATTGTTCACGCTGCCCGAGCCATGCCCCAACACGGCGACGAGGGGCGCGAATCCACGCACCAGACTGATGTCTTCGAGGAGGCGGCCCACGATGTCGGCCATCTCTTCGACAGAGAACCCCACCCAGCGCCCGGCCTCGTCCTGGGCCTCGCCCGCGCGGCGCAGGTGCAGGCGGGTGGTCAGTCCCAGGCGGCCGATCTGGGCGGCTTTGTGTCGGGTGGCGGCGGTGAGCCCGGGAAAGAGCACCCGCATCACCATCGGCGCCCCGGCCAGCACGCCCAGCAGGGCCGTGAGCGTGCCGCGAACCAGGGTGCGGCTGCCCACCGCCACGCTGCGATCGAGCAGGCCGATGCCCCGGCGCGCGAGGTCTTGGGTGGCGGCGAGGCGGGCGTAGGCCGGATCGACCTCCTCCACTACAAGATGTTGGGGCCGCAAGGCGATCGGGCAGAGGGGCGGCACATGGGGGTCGCCCAGCGCCTTGTAGTACATCGCCACGCCAAAGAAGCCCGGCGTGCCAAAGGTCTCGTAGGCGGCGCCTTGCTCTTCGATCTGTCTGCGCAGGCTCTCGCTGCGTTCGTCGATGCAGGCGATCACCTGCAGGCGGGCCGGGGGGCGCTGGCGCCGGGGGGCGTGGGCCGCCAGCGCGTTCAAGATCTGGTTGCGGTAGCGCCGCTCAAAGGCCTTTTGAAAGATCCGCCGCCGATCGGTGTCGGTGAAGGCCTCGATCTGGGCTTGCAGCGCGGCAAGTTGAGGGGGCGCGGTTGCGAGGAGGTCGGGGGCGGAGACCCCGGCGTAGAGCAGCACCTGGAGCAGCACCCAGGCGCGCGCCAGGGTCGAGGGCGGCGGGGGGCTCACCCGGGCCTGAAGCTGACGGCGGATCCGGTCGATCGGGCCCGCCTCGCCCAGGTGCGTGCGCGCGAGGTGTTGGGCGGCGAAGCGGTCGAGGATCAGCCGCAGGGCGAGCAGATCCATCAGCGAGGCCGGCACGGCGCGCACGGGCGCGCGGTCGGGGCGGGCCTCCATCTGGGCGATCATGCCGGCGAAGCCGCGCACGGCGACGAGGCTGGCCTCTACGCAGGGCTCCCACTCCTCTTCGGAGAGGCCCAGCGCGTCGAGCTCGGCGAGGGCGGCGCTGGTGCTGTCGCCCTCCCGCTCGGCCAGCGCGCCCAGCGCCGCGGGGAGGCCCTCCATCCAGGCCGCCGGCGGGCCGCCGGGTTGACTGTACAGGGCCAGGAAGACGCGAAACAGGCCCTCCTCGCGGTGGGGCATCGGCCAGTAGGCGAGGCCCTGATCGAGGAAGCCGGCGCAGAGCCGGTACACCAGCGGGTGGACGAGCTCGTCGGCGTCTTCGCCGGTGGCGCGCAGCAGCAGGTCGCGCAGGCGGGGTGTGGAAGGCTCGGGCTGCGGCGGCGGGGGCAGGTGGGCGACGCGCTGGACGGCGAGGGTCCACAGTGCGCGCAGCACGGCCCGCTCGGGCTCGCGGGCCAGCATCTGTTTGAGATCCACCGTTCGGGTGGAGCGCAGGGTGTGCTGCCAGGTGCGGTTGTCCTCGGCCGACAGGCGCGGGCTGACCCCGGCGCCCAGGGCCCGGCCGGCGTCGAGCTCGGCGCCCAGCCAGCGGGTGGTGGCCGCCACGAGGTTGCCGCGGTGCTCGTCGGGGATGTCGTCGGGCAGCGCGTCGAGGGCCCGACCCTCGGTGAGCAGCCAGCGCAGAGAGGGGCCCTCCTCGCGGCGCAGGGCGTGGCGCATCAGCAGGCGGCGCAGGCTGCTCGGGCGCAGGCGGCCATCCAGCAGCGGCGGATCGGCGTCATCGGGGGCCTGCTCTTCGGCGAGCACGGCGCTGACGTCGTCTTCGCCGATGCGGCCGCTGGCCAGGTGCTGGCGGTACACCGGCTCGGGCAGGTAGGGCCGGGCGCCAAAGGTGCGGGCGGCGTCGAGCACGGCTGCGTCGAAGGGCTGGTCTTCAAAGGCGTGGAGCGTGTTGTGGTGCACAAAGACCCCGATGGGGCCTTGGGCCGGCAGGTGGTGCGCGGCGTGGGCGACGATCTGAACCAGGGTCTGGCGGCGGTCCGGGCGCATCGGCGGGGGGTCTGGCTATTCTCTGCCCGACCCGGTCGCCATGATCCCGGCCGGTGAATAGGCGGCGGGCGCAAGGAAGGGAGCGTGTATGGAGTGGTGGCAGGCGGTGATCCTGGGGCTGATCGAGGGCCTCACCGAGTACCTGCCGGTGAGCTCCACCGGCCATCTGCTGCTGGGCCAGCGCCTCCTGGGGCTGCCGAGCGGCCCGGCGGCCGACGCCTACGCCATCTGCATTCAGGCCGGCGCCATCCTCGCGGTGCTGGGCCTCTACCGGCAGCGGGTGGCCCAGGGCTTCGCCGGCCTGCTGGGCAAGGATGTGGCCGGGCGCCGCCTCGTCATCAACCTCGGTGTGGCCTTCATTCCCGCCGCGGTGATCGGCTTTCTCCTTGATGATCTGATCGAGGCCTACCTCTTCGGCCTCGCGCCGATCACGGTGGCCTGGCTGGCCGGCAGCGCCGCCATCCTGCTCATCAAGCCGCCGACCCAGGGCCTCGCCCTGGAAGGCCTGCAGCCGCGTCAGGCGGCCCTCATCGGCCTCGCCCAGTGCCTCGCGATGTGGCCGGGCACCAGCCGCAGCCTCGCCACCATCCTGGCCGGCTCCCTGTGCGGGCTGTCGATGGCCGCGACGGTGGAGTTCAGCTTCCTGCTGGGGCTCATCACCCTCTCGGCGGCGACGGCCTACTCCGGGATGAAGCATGGGGCCGAGGTCATCGAGGCCTATGGGCTGGTGACGCCGCTCATCGGCATGGTCGTGGCCTGGGCCTCGGCGGTGGCGGCGGTGCGCTGGATGGTGGGCTGGCTGCAGTCGCATGGCATGGGCGTCTTCGCGGTCTGGCGGCTGATCTCGGCGCTCATCGCCATCGCCCTGCTCGCCGCCGCCTGATCTCCGCATCTGGTAGGCTCAGGGCTCCTCTGAGGAGCCCCGCATGTCTGTGCTGATTCGGGGTGGCCGCGTGGTCACCGCTGTCGACGATTACATCGCTGATGTCTGGATTGAAGGCGAGAAGGTGGCCGAGATCGGCATGGACCTCTCCCACCGCATCCCCCAGGCCAGCCGGGTCTTCGAGGCGGCCGGCAAGCTCCTCTTCCCCGGCGGCATCGACGCGCACACGCACATGGACATGCCCTTCGGCGGCACCACCTCGGCCGATGACTTCGACTCGGGCACCGTGGCGGCGGCCCATGGCGGCACCACCACCATCATCGACTTCGCCATTCAGCAGAAGGGTCGCTCCACCCTCGAAGGCCTGGACATCTGGCACGAGAAGGCCCATGCGAAGGCCACCATCGACTATGCCTTCCACATGATCATCACCGACATGCCCCACGAGCGGCTGCCGGAGATGGAGCGCCTCGCCGGGATGGGGGTCACCTCCTACAAGCTGTTCATGGCCTACCCGGGCGTACTCTACGTCGATGACGGCACGCTCTACCGCACCTTCCGGCAGGCGGGGCTCAACGGCACCCGCATCAACATGCACGCCGAGAACGGCATCGTCATCGACGAGATCATCCGCGAGGCCGTGGCCGATGGCAAGATCGAGCCCAAGTACCACGCGCTCACCCGGCCCACCCGCATGGAGGCCGAGGGCGTGCACCGGGCCATCGCCATCGCCGAGGTGGCCAATGTGCCGCTGTACATTGTTCATCTGTCCAGCGCCGACGCCCTCGAAGAGGTTAAGCGCGGCCGGGCCCGCGGGGTCGACGTGCAGGCCGAGACCTGCCCGCAGTACCTCTTCCTCGACCAGAGCTGGTACGACCGCCCCGACTTCGAGGGGGCCAAGTGGGTCATGACGCCGGCCCTGCGCGAGAAGTGGAACCAGGAGGTGCTCTGGCAGGGCCTCAAGCTCGGCCACCTCGCCAATGTGGCCACCGATCACTGCCCTTTCTGCTTCGGCGGTCAGAAGGAGCTCGGCCGCGAGAGCTTCACCAAGATCCCCAATGGGGCGCCGGGCGTCGAGAACCGTCTGTCGCTCATGTACCATGGGGCCGTGGTGCAGGGCCGCATGTCGATCAACCGCTTCGTCGAGCTCACCAGCACCTCGGCGGCCAAGACCTTTGGCCTCTTTCCGAAGAAGGGCACCATCGCGGTGGGCTCCGACGCCGATATCGTCATCTTCGACCCCAACAAGGTGCAGACGATCTCGGTGCACAATCCGGCTACCCACCACATGCGGGTGGACTACTCGGCCTACGAGGGCCATGAGGTGCAGGGCTGGACCGAGACGGTGCTCTCGCGCGGCCGCGTGGTGGTCCACCGCGGCTCGCTGGAGACCCACAAGGGTGGCCAGTTCATCGCCCGCGCCCGCGTGGGCGAGCTGCTGCGCTGATGGCCCGGTCCGCCCCCGCCGCGAAGAAGTCCACCGACGAGCGGCGTCTGGTCGAGCTGATCGACCGGATGACCGATCGGCGCAGCGCCATCACCAAGCTCGAAGCCGGCGGCTATGTCGACGACGAGGATCTCGATGGCGGCGAGGGGCTGGACGGGCCCAATCCGAAGATCGACCCCACCGCGGCGATTGAGTCCCGGTGGGGCGCCCCCTTGCCGCCGGCCTACGCCACCCTGCTGCGGGCGCGGGGCCGACGCCACGCGCTGATCGGGGGGATGACCCTCTTCAGCGGCGAGGAGCTGCTGCGGGGCGAGCGCCCGGTCCTGGCCCGCGGTGGCGGCCAGGAGGCCCTCTTCGATCCGTTCACAGGCGCCGTCTCCGTGGGGGCCCAGTCCTACGCCAGCGTTGAGGACTGGCTCATCGAGGAGAACGCCGCCCAACGCAGCCACCTGCTGCGCCTCAGCGTGGAGGCCGACCCCACCTTCTCCGAGCGCACCGACGTGCGGCGGGCCGACGCGACCGTGCGGGCGGCCCTGCTCGACGCCGAGCTGAAGCTGCGCGGCCTCGGCTGAGGGCGCGCCCACCCCGAGGTCACCATGGTGCTCATCGCCCTCTTTTGTCTGTCGGCCTTCGCCCTCAAGGTGCCGGCCACCGTCAACATCGGCATTGGCCCCACCGTCGGCACGATGGGCAATCCCCAGGCCGGCCAGTGGTCGCCCTCCTGGGGCGTGGCGCTGATGGCCGAAGGCTATGTCGACCGAAAGACCCTGCACTCCAAAAAGGTGATGCGCCGCGTACCAAAACAGTATCGCGGCATGGTGCGAAACATGGACGATGCCCATGTCGTACCGCTGCCAGTCCTGCTGCTGCCCGACAGCCTGATGCTGGCGCCGATCGGCAGCCAGAATGTGTCGATCCTGCCGGTGAGTTGGGCCCCCATCGAGCTGTCGGTGATGCACAAAACGAAGGGGTGGCACCGCACGGCGGGGCTGCAGCTCCGCGGCGCCTACCTGCGCACCGAGCGGGCCAACGGCTACGAAGGCAAGGGCGCCTGGCTCGGCGCCACCCTGGCCACCGACATCCAGTCGCCCTACAAAGAGCGGGTGGGCATCGCCCTGGGGGGACACGCCGGCCCCGGCGCCCCCCTCCTCGACACCAAGCCGCTCGGCATCGAGGCGCCCTGGCTCAACCTCGGCGCCTACGCCCGTCTGCAGCTCCGCTTTCCGATTGAGGTGGAGCGTTAGGCGCTGTCGCCGAGGCCGAGGAGCGCGGCGGTGAGCGCGGCGGTGAGCGTGTGACCGGGGCGCTCCACCTCGACATGGGCGTGGAGCGGCCGGCCGAGCAGGGCGAGGTCGCCCACCAGGTCGAGCAGCTTGTGACGCACCGGCTCGTCGGCGGCGCGCAGGCCCTCGGGGTTGAGGGAGCCATCGGGGCCGAAGACCAGCGCGTTGTCGAGGCTGCCGCCGGCGATGAGGCCGCTCGCCCGCAGGGCCTCAACCTCGGCGGCGAAACCGAAGGTGCGGGCCCAACTCAGCTCGGTGGCGAAGGCGCCGGGGCGCCCCAGGTCGATCGACCGCGACTGACGGCCGATCGCCGGGTGGGCGAAGTCAATCGCCACCGACAGCGACAGGCTCGGCGCCGGCGAGACGGTGGCCCGTCGGCCCTCGGGCAGCGACACGGTGAGGGGGGCGACCACCACCAGCGGATCGCGGGCCTCGCCCTGGCCGCGCAGGCCCACCGAGAGCACCCCCATCACCCAGGGCAGGGCGCTGCCATCGAGCACCGGCACCTCGCCGCCCTCCACCGCGATGGCGGCGTCGTCGACCCCCAGCGCGTACAGCGCGGCGAGCAGGTGCTCGACCATCCGCACCGTGGCCCCTCCGGCCGCCAGGGTGGTGGCGAGGCGGGTCTCCACGACGGCGCCCACCCGGGCGGGGATCTCGACGCCATCGACCACAAAGAAGAGGCCGGCCCCCGACGGCGCCGGGTGAACGGTGGCGCGGCAGGCCCGGCCATTGTGCAGGCCCACCCCGTCGAGGGAGAAGGAGGACTGGAGGGTCTGTCGCTCCACCGGCGCTACCGGGCGGCCGGGGCGGGCAGGCCGCTCACCGTCATGCCCTCTTTGACTCCATGCGACACAAACCAGCCCTGCTCCATCTCCAGGGCGTACATCGCCGGCCGCGACGAGGGGATCGGCGTCTCGTCTTTGGGCTTCATGTCGGCGATGCGCACGATCAGGCCGTCTTTGTTGAGGTAGGCGATCGACAAGGGGATGAGGGTGTTCTTCATCCAGAAGGAGCGCGGACCCTCGGTGGGGTAGACAAAGAGCATGCCCTGGTCGCGGCCCAGCGCGGTTCGGTACATCAACCCGGCGGCGCGCTCGGCGTCGTCATCGGCCACTTCGGCCACCACCGGGCGCACCCCCACGGTGAGGGTGAGGGTGGGCAGAGGGGGCTGGGCGGCGCCGGGCTCGCCGGCCAGCGCGCAGGAGAGGAACAGGACGAGGGCGGTCATTCGAAGAGCTTCTCCTGCGCCCGAACCGGCGGTGTCAGGCCGAGGTGGGCGAAGCCCCGGCGGGTCAACATGCGGCCCTGGCGGGTGCGCTTCAAGAAGCCCTGCTGAATCAGGTAGGGCTCGTAGACCTCCTCGATCACGTCGCGCTCCTCGCCAATTGCGGTGGCGAGGTTGTCGACGCCCACCGGCCCGCCGTCAAAGCGGGTGGCCAGGGTGGAGAGGATGCGCCGGTCCATCAGGTCGAGGCCGAGGGCGTCTACGCCGAGGCGATCGAGGGTGTGGGTGATGACGTCGGTGTCAATCGCCCGCCCGCCGTCGACCTGGGCGAAGTCCCGCGCCCGGCGGAGCAGGCGGTTGGCGATGCGCGGCGTGCCGCGGCTGCGGTGGGCCAGGGCGTCGGCGGCGGCCGGCGTGAGCGGGGTGCCCAGCCGGATGGCGCTGCGGGTGAGGATCTTGGCCAACTCGGCGGTGTTGTAGAATTCCAGGTTGAACTGAATATGAAAACGGTCGCGCAGGGGGCGGGTGAGCAGCCCCGCCCGGGTGGTGGCGCCCACCAGCGTAAAGGGCGGCAGGGGCACGCTCACCGACTGGGCGCCCGGCCCCTGGCCGAGCATGATGTCGATGCGAAAGTCCTCCAGCGCCGAGTAGAGCACCTCTTCGACCGTGCGGTTCAGTCGGTGGATCTCGTCGATAAACAGAACCTGCCGCGGCTGCAGGCTGTTGAGGATGGCCGCCAGATCGCCGCCGCGCTCCACCACTGGGCCCGAGGTGGGGCGGATCTCCACCCCCAGCTCTTCGGCGATGATGTGGGCGAGGCTGGTCTTGCCGAGGCCGGGCGGCCCGCAGAGCAGCACATGATCGAGGGCCTCGCCGCGGGCCTTGGCGGCGCGGATGTACACACGCAGGTTGTCGACCACCTGCGTCTGGCCCACATACTCGTCGAGGTTGCGCGGCCGCAGGGCCGGATCGTCGCGAAAGTGGGCGTCGGTGGGGTCGACCGGGCGGGGGGCGCTCACATCGGCCTCGCGAGCAGGCGCAGGGCGGCGCGCACCCGCGCTTCCAGCGGCGCCTCGCCGAGCTTGGGCACGTCGGCGCTGGCCAGCACGGCGTCGATCTCCGACTTTCGGTAGTCCAGCCGCGCGAGGGCCAAGGGCAGCGGATCGGCGGCCTGGGCGGGGGCCACGGTGGGCACGAAGGCGCCCTCGGCCAGCTTGCCCTTCAGCTCCAAACAGATGCGCGCCGCCGTCTTGGCGCCGACGCCGGGCACCTTGGCCAGGGTCTTGGTGTCGTCGGTGGCGATGGCCCGGCCGAGCTGCTCGACGCTGATGCCAGAGAGCACGGCCAGGGCGAGCTTGGGGCCGATGCCCGAGACCGAGCGCAGCAGCTCGAAGACCTCGCGCTGGGCCGGGCTGCGAAAGCCGAAGAGCGCGATGTCGTCTTCTTTGACGACGGTGGTGATGTGCAGGGTGATCTCGCCCGGCTCCTTTTCGAGGGCAACCAGATCGGGGGCGGCGAGGCCGACCTTGTAGCCGACGCCGTTCACGTCGAGGATCAGCGCCTCGCCCACCTTTCCGGCGCTGGTGCCGCGGAGCAGGGCGATCATGAGGCCCCCCGCAGGCCGGCGACCTTGTCGGCGAAGACGGCGTGGCCGAGGTGGGTGATGGCGATGGCCACGGCGTCGGCGGCGTCGGCCGGCAGGTCTTCGGCGAGGCCGAGCAGGCGGGTGACGATGCGCACCATCTCGGGCTTGCCGGCCCGCCCGTGGCCGCCGACGGTCTTTTTTACGGTCATGGCGTTGTACTCGGCGAGCGAGAGCCCCACCTGGGCGGTGGCCAGCAGGGCCACCCCGCGGGCCTGCCCCAGCTTGAGCGCGCTGTCGGCCGAGCGGTGGCTGAAGATGGTCTCGATAGCGGCCGCCTCGGGGCGCTGGGCGGTGATGACGGCGCCCAGGCCCTCGTAGATGCGGAGGAGGCGATCGGGGATCGGGTCTTCGGCCCGGGTGCGGATCACGCCGGCCCCGAGCAGTACGTAGCGGCCGCGCTCGCGCTGGACGACGGCCCAGCCGGTGGCGTTGCTGCCTGGATCGATGCCCAACACGCGCACGGCGCTCTCCCTTGAACGGGGGTTCAGGCTAACCAGCCCCGCCGCCCAGCGCCCGCGGATCGATGGCCAGCACCTCGCCCTCGCCGAAGATCACGCAGTCCTCGTAGTCGCCGGGGGGGACGGTGAGGCCATCCCAAACCACGGCCCGGCGCAGGCGCGCCCCCGCCTCAACGATCGTGCCGGCGCCGACGATGCTCTCCTCCAGCTCCCCGTACACGCGCGCCCCCGCCCCCACGAAAGAGCCGCCGGGGCCGCGGGCGCCGCGGGTCCAGGGGTCGAGGGGGGTGGGCAGGCGGCCGGCCAGCACATCGAGGTTGGCGGCCCAGTAGGCGCCGGGCGTGCCGATGTCGACCCAGGCGCCGCGGTGCAGGCGGCCGGCGACCTTGCGCTGGGGCACGAGGGCCTTGTAGGCGGTGCGCACGATGCACTGCTCGCCCTCGGGCACGAGCTCCAGAGTGTCGCGGTCCATGGCGTGAACGCCGGTGAAGTGGGTGCCGGCGATGCCCTGGCCGGGCACCACGCTGGTGATGCGCACCACCACGCGAGCTTCGTCCATCTCGACGGGGCCAATCTGGGCGGCCTCGGGGGCCGGCCGCAGGGCCATGGCGGCACCGCCGGGGGGCACGGCGTCGAGGAGTGCTGCGAGATCGACGTCGGAGAGCACGTCGCCGTTGACGATCACGAAGCGAGGGGCGAGCCGGGGGGCGGCGGCCTTGAGCCCGCCGCCGGTGCCGAGGATCGTGGGCAGCTCGACCTGCAGCTCGGCGCCGTTGGCGGCCGCCCAGGCGGCGACCTGCTCCCAGAGGTGGTGGGCGTTTACGAGCACGCGCTCATGCCCAAAGGCGCGGAGCTGGGCGAGGGCGTGATCGAGGAGGGGCGCGCCGCAGAGGGGGAGGAGGGGCTTGGGGCGGCGGTTGGTGAGGGGCCGCAGGCGGGTGCCGAGGCCGGCGGCGAGGAGGAAGGCGGTGTTCATCGGGGGGCTCGGGGCGAAGGCGGGGGGCTTATCCTGGCGATGGCGCTGCGCGGTCGCGCCGCCGGTGGCGCGGTTAACGAGCGCCGATGACGCTCCCCCTCTTCGCGCCGCGGCTCAGCTCGCAACTCACCGAGGCCGTCGGCCAGCTCGCCGCCGCCGAGGACACCGAGCGGGGTGCTGTCTACACCCGGCCCGCGGTGGTCGACGCCCTGCTCGATCTCTGTGGCTACACCGCCGATCAGCCGCTCTGGGCGCGCCGGCTGCTCGAGCCCTCCTTTGGGGGTGGAGACTTCCTCCTGCCGGCCCTGGAGCGGCTTTGGGGGTCCTTTGTGGCCAGCGGCCGGGGCCCCCAGGAGGCGGCGCTGCTGACGCCGGCGCTCTGCGCGGTGGAGCTGCAGCCCAGCGCCTTCGCGCAGACCCAGGCGCGGGTGCGGGATCGTTTGCTCGGCTGGGGGGTGCTGCCGGCCGGCGCCGACGCGCTCTGCGCGGCCTGGCTGCGCTGTGAGGACTTTCTGCTGGCGCCGATCGAGGGCCCCTTTGATGTGGTGGTGGGCAATCCACCCTATGTGCGCCAGGAGCGCATCCCCGGCCCCTTGCTGGAGGAGTACCGGCGGCGCTACCGAACCATCTACGATCGGGCTGATCTGTATGTGCCCTTCTATGAGCGCGGCCTCGCCTTGCTCGCCGAGGGGGGTCGGCTCGGCTTCATCTGCGCCAACCGCTGGCTCAAAAACAAATATGGGGGGCCGCTGCGCAAGGTGGCGGCGGCCTTCCACCTGGAGTGCTTTGTCGATCTCGAGGGGGCCGACGCCTTTCAGTCCGAGGTGATCGCCTACCCGGCGATCACGGTCTTCGCGCGGCGCCCGCCGGGCCTCACCCGCGTCGCCCGCAAGCCCGAGCTCAGCGCGGCCTCGCTGGGGCCCTTGGTGCGGGGCTTGCTGGGCCGCGGAGACGGCGATCCGCGGGTGGAGACGGTGGAGCGGGCCCTGGACGGTGATGATCCCGTGCTGCTCGACGCCCCCGACCGGCTGCGGGTGCTGCGTCGGCTGGAGTCGGCCTTCCCCACCCTCGAGGCGGCGGGTGCCAAGGTGGGGATTGGCGTGGCCACCGGCGCCGACAAGGTCTTCATCGGCGCATTCGACGGGCTGCCGGTCGAAGCATCCCGCAAGCTGCCCCTGGTGATGGCGGGTGATCTGGACGGTCTCACCCTGCGCTGGAGCGGAAAGGGGGTGATCAATCCCTTCCTCGAAGACGGTCGACTGGCCGATCTCGACGAAATTCCCGCGCTTCGGCGCCTACCTGCGTGCCCATGAGGAGGCCGTCGCCGGCCGGCACTGCGCCCAGAAGAGCGCGGCAGGCTGGTACCGCACGATCGACCGCATCTGGCCGGCCTTGGTGGCGCGGCCGAAGCTGCTGATCCCCGACATCAAGGGCGAGCCCACCGTTGTGCTGGACGAGGGCCGCTTCTACCCGCACCACAACCTCTACTTCGTGGTCTCCGACCTCTGGAGCCTGCCGGCCCTGGCGACGGTGCTGCGCTCCTCGCTGGCCCTCTTCTTTGTGTCGTCCTATTCGGTGCGGATGGCGGGCGGTTTCCTGCGCTTTCAGGCGCAGTACCTGCGCAGGATCCGCCTGCCGGCGTGGTCCTCGTTGTCCACGGGGGCGCAGGGAGCCCTGCAGGCCGCCAGCGGTACGCTGGATCTCGAACAGATTGACGCCGCCGTGGCGCGGGCCTATGCTCTGTCCACCGAGGAGGCCGCCCTCGTCGCGGCCGCCGCCGCCGAGGCGCGGGTCTCCCGGAAGACGCCTCGATGACCGTCCAGCTCCTGCCGCCCGATTTCGATGAGATCCTCCACCAGGCCATCGCCACTTTCTGGTCTGGCCGCGGGGGCCCCGCCACCGGGGGCCAGGCGGGCGGGCGCGGCCGGGTGATCGCGGGACAGAACCTCGATGGCTTCTTCGTCCTCGTCGATGCGGTGGCTCGCCACGTCGGGGTCTCGCCCAGCGCGGTGTACACACGAAAGTCACAGGTGACCCTGCCCGGGTACTTCCGCGCCACAAAGAATTGGGATGTTCTGGTGGTCCAGGACGGCCAGTTGCTGGCGGCCTTGGAGCTCAAGTCCCAGGTTGGCTCGCTGGGGAACAACTTCAACAATCGAGCCGAAGAGGCGCTGGGCTCGGCGACCGACTTCGCGGTGGCGCAGTCGGAGGGCGCCTTTCGCCGCACAGAGGGCAGCGCCGGGCCGCTGCTCCTCGCCGAGCCGGTGCCCGC
>JBEIQK010001024.1:0-1971 GCA_040376505.1 Alphaproteobacteria bacterium
GGCGGCGGTGGTGGCGTCGACCGGCACGAAGAGCCCGGCGCCGGGCGGCGTGGTGTCGAGCAGGCGGGCCCGCGCCGCGAAGAGCCAGAGCCCCTCTTCCAGGCTGAGCGCGCCGGCGATCACGGCGGCGGCGTAGTCTCCGGCGCTGTGCCCCACCACGCCATCGGGCACCACGCCGCGGTGCGCCAGCGAGGCCGCCTGGGCCAGGGCGAGGCTGAACAGGGCCGGCCCGGCGAAGCGCTGTTCGGCGAGGCGGGCGGCCGCCGCGGCCTCCTCTCCGGCAGGCGGGTAGAGCGTGGCGGCGAGGTCCACGCCCAGCTCCCGCTGAAAGCCAAGGAAGCAGCGCTCCAAGGTGGCGGCGAAAGCAGGGTCCTGCTGCCGCTGCGCCGCCCCCATGCCCACCTGCTGGGCGCCGTGGGCCGGGCAGAAGAAGATCAGCCGGCGCGGCCCCCCTTCGCCCCGTCGCCACCGCCGCGGATCTCCCAAGGCCCGCGCCGCGTCGGCCCGATCGGCCGCGTGGAGGGCGAGGCGGTGCGGATGGCGACGGCGCCCGCGCCCCAGGGTTTCGGCCACCGCCGGCAAGGGCAGCGACGCATCCGCCTGCAGGACCTCGGCCAGGGCGGCGGCCTGGGCGAGCAGGGCCGCCGAGGAGGCCGCGGAGATCCGCAGCACAGCAGGCCCATCGGGGCGGGCAGGCCGCGATGGCGGCGCCGAGAGCAGGGCGTGGGCGTTGGTGCCGCCTGCGCCAAAGGAGCTCACGGCCGCCACCGGCGCGCCGGCCTTCGGCCAGGGTTGGGGCGCCGAGACCACAAAGAAGGGCCCCGGCACGATCTCGGGGTTCCAGCGCGCGAAGTGCAGGCTCGGCGGAGCCTCTCCCGCCTCCACCGCCAGGGCGGCCTTGACGAAGCCCAGCGCCCCGGCGGCGGCGTTGGTGTGGCCGAGGTTGGACTTCACCGAGCCCAGGCCGATGCTGGCGGCGGGCAGCCCGTCGCCGTAGGCCGCCACCAGGGCGGCCACCTCCATCGGATCGCCCATCGGCGTGGCGGTGCCGTGGGCCTCCACCAGCCCCACCGCCGCGGGCGCGAGGTCGGCCACCGCGAGGGCCGACCGGATGCAGGCCGCCTGGCCCGCCACCGAGGGTGCGCTGTAGCCGAGCTTGCGCGCGCCATCGTTGTTGAGCGCCGATCCGCGCAGCACCGCCCGAACCGGGTCGCCGTCGCGCAGGGCCTCGTCGAGGCGGCGCAGCAGCACCACCGCGGCCCCATCCCCCGAGACCGTGCCGGCCGCCGCGGCGTCGAAGGGCCGGGTGTGGCCGTCGGGCGAGTAGATGTCGCCCGGCCGGTGCCGGTGCCCGCCCACCAAGGGGGCCGCCACCGAGGCGCCGCCGGCCAGGGCGAGGTCGCACTGAAAGGAGAGCAGGGCCTGGGCGGCCTGGTGGATGGCCACGAGCCCGGTGCTGCAGGAAGACTGCACCAGCACCGCCGGGCCGGTCAGGCCGAGCTTGTAGGCGGCGCGGGTGACGAGGTGGTCTTTGTCATGGGCCACCGTGGTCGCCAGGGGCCCGGCGGCCTCGATGCGCTGCGGATCGGCGCGCAGCAGGTGGGCGAAGTAGCGGTTCTCCGAGCAGCCCCCGTAGACGCCGATCAGCCCCGGCGCCCGCTCGGGATCCACCGCCCCATCGTCCAGCGCGAGCTGGCAGCACTCCAAGAAGAGCCGGTGCTGCGGATCGGTGAAGGCGGCCTCGGCCGGGCTCATGCCAAAGAAGGCCGCGTCAAAGTCACCGGCGTCGAGGAGGGCGGAGCGGGCGGGGACGAAGGCCGGATCGTCCAACTCGGCAGCAGTGAGCCCCGCCTCCAGCAGGCGGGCCCGATCGAAGCGCTGGAGCCCCTCGCGGCCGGCCATCAACAGTTGCCAGAAGGCGCGCGGATCGGAGGCGCCCGGCACACGGAGGCCGACGCCGATCACGGCGAC
>JBEIQK010001107.1:0-1678 GCA_040376505.1 Alphaproteobacteria bacterium
GACCCTGCAGATCGCCGCGGCCGGAGAGATCCCAGTAGCCGTGAAAGGTGGGGGCAAAGAGCGTCTGCGCGGTGGTGGTGGCGCTCCAGGAGAAGCCCAGGCCCTCGCTGTCTGAGAGGCTGATCGCCACGCTGAGATCGAGGGCGCCGGGGTAGCCGCCGGCCCCGTCGGGGCTGTGGTGAAAGAGGCGGATGGCGCCCTCGTGCAGGCGCTGCACCCCAAAGCGCTGGGCGTGCAGGCCCGAAGGCCCGCCGTGGAGGTGGTGGCCGCCGGCGTTGCAGGGCAGGCGCAGGGCCAGCTCGGGCACGCGGCCCCCTTCGATGCGGTTGGCGACCCGTCCGATGAGGACCCCGATGTAGTGCCGATCCTCGGCGTGGGCTTCGACGCTTTGCAGCGAGAGCAGCAAGGATTCGCCGCCCGGCGCGGTCAGGCGGTGGACGATGCCGCCCCAGTCACAGACCTCGGCCTGCCAGCCGCCGGGCGTGGTCAAGAGGTGCAGGGTGGCGGGCTTTCCGTCGGGGGCGCGGCCGAAGGGGCGGGTCATCGTGGCATTTGCCCCAAGGGGCTGGGGGAGTTCGCGCGCCCCGGGTGGGGCGCCCTCCCTGTACATCACGATCGGCGCGCAATTGCCAGCGATCGGCGGCGTGGCATGGCGATTGCACAGGGTGGGTGTGCACCTTCGGAGGCTTCATGCGCAACCTTGGTATGGCCGATCGCACCATCCGCATCTTCTTCTCGGTCCCCTTCCTGCTCCTCGCCTTCGCGCTCGAAGGCAACATGCGCTACTTCGCGCTGATCGGCGTGTTGCCGCTGCTCACGGGGCTGGTCGGCTTCTGCCCCGCCTACCTGCCGTTCCGGCTCAATACCACCCACGACTGAGGCGGCGCGGGGCGCTACGTTGGGCGGGCCCCGTTGAGGTCTGCCCATGCGCCGCGGTCTCCCCTTGTTGCTGCTCCTCCTGCTGCCGCGGGCCCAGGCCGAGGAGGCCATCGAGCCCCTCGACGACGCCGAGGGGGTCCTGCTCGAGGCGGGCCGGCTGGTCTACGACGACGGCGCGGTGGGCCTGCTGAGCGGGCTGGGCGGCACCGGCGCCGACGGCGACCTGCTCCTCAGCGGCCTCACCTTCAACCTGTCGATCGAGGCCAGCGGCGGCCGCAGCGAGCCCGATGCCGTCGCCTTCCTGCTCGAAGAGGCCCTGCCCGCCGGCTCGACCGAGATCACGCTGCCCGAGGTGCCCCTTGGCCTCGCCATCGGCGATGAGCTGCTGCTCGTCGATCGCCTCGGCCCCACCGCCGGGGCCACCGAGCGCCTGCGCGTCGCCAGCCTGAGCGGCGCCACCCTGGGGCTCGTTGACCCCACCACCCTCGACCACGACGGGGTGGCCGGCGTCGTCAACCTCGTGCGGGTGCCCAATTACAGCGAGGTCGACCTGCAGGGCGCTACGCTCACCGTCGAGCCCTGGGACGGCCGCACCGGCGGCCTGCTCGCCCTGCGGGTGGCCGGCACCCTGCGCCTCGACGCCGACGCCGCACTCGACGTGGATGGGCTCGGCTACGCGGGCGGCGCGGGCGGTGCGGCCGGCCTGGGGGGTGCGGGCGGCGAGAGCCTGCGCGGGGTCGACGGCCCGGGCGGCGACGCCGGGAGCGCGGGACGGGGCGGCGGTGGGGCCGGAGAGGGC
>JBEIQK010001126.1:0-1598 GCA_040376505.1 Alphaproteobacteria bacterium
CAGCGCGACGCCGCCGCGGCCGAGGCGGGTCTGCAGCGCGTCGTCGGGGCGGCCGTTTTGCAGCAGCCTGCCGGCGCGGTGGTGGAGCTGGTCGGCGTCACCTGCGCCGCACACCCGCGGGTGGCGGTGCGGGTCTACGATGGCGAGCGGGCCCCGGCCCGCTTCTGGCTGCCGCTTCGAGTGAGCGCCAGCGAGCCGGTTCCGGCCCTGGTGACCGGCGACTGCGCCGCGCCGCTGCGGGTCGAGGTGATGGGCCCCCTGCACCTCGCCGACCGCCAGGAGGCCGCCCGGGCCGAGCTGCGGCTGGCCGAGGGGGCGGTGGGCCTGCGGGCCCTGCGGGTGTCCTCGGCCGAGGCGCTGGTGGAGTCGGGTCTGGTCGCCCTCGTCGAGTTGGGCCTGCGGGCGCTGGTGGTGGGCTGGATCTTCGCCAGCCGGCTGCAGCTACCTTCGGTGGTGGGGCGGCCGGCGCGCTGAGGGCCGCGCGGCGGGTGGCCAGGTCTGTTCACAAGTCCAGGATCTCAGTCGCCGGGGGCGGAGGCCCGTAGCCGATCTCGTCTGTGTCGCCCTGCAGGCTCTCCATCGAGCGGTCTGGGGCGATCTGCGCGACCAGCGCGGCGTCGAGGGGCGCACCGCGGAGGAGCTGCTCGATGGGCGCCAGGGGCAGCGCGACCTCGAAGTAGGAGGCGACATAGGCCTGGGCCACCTCCGCCGAGCCGCTCAGGATCGCCAGCTCCTCGGAGAAGGGGGCGAGGTCGCCGCGCAGGGTCCAGCCCTGGGCCGGATCGTACCAGCCGCCGAAGGTGACGTCCTCCATCGAGAAGGCGGGCTCCTGACGCTGGGCTTCCAACACGGACGGCAGACCGGCGAAGATGGCGGCGGGGTCAGCGGGTGGGTGCTCGTGCCAGAAGGCCTTGAAGAAGGCGTGCTCGCCGACGAAGACGATGAACCATTCGTCGCCTTGGCCGTTGCGCATCGAGGCCATGCGCTCGCCGCCGTCGGCGCTCCAGGCGGCGTTGAAAGAGAAGAGGCGGTACTGCCAGTCCTCGCAGAGGATGGCGTCGAGCAGGGCGAGGCCCTTGCAGGTGCGTTCGAGGGTGGCGGGAGGTGGCAGCATGGCGGGTGCGTAGCGCGCTGTGTTGGCCAGGGCATCGTCCTGGCGGGCTTCGTCGGGAGGGAGGGCGTGCGCCACGCGGCTGGTTACGAGCCGCGGAACCGGCATCCCGCTTCGGCGGGTCTCGGAGCCGCAGGCCCATGGACGAACCCAAGCTCCCCGAGGACGTGTGCGCGGCGCTGGTGCGCGGGCGGATCGCCTATGTGGCCGGCAACTACCAGGCGGCCGAGGTCGCTGATCGAGAGGCCCTCGAGTGCGCAGAGGCCCTGGGCGGCGCCGCCGGCGTCGCGCGGGCCCGCCGCCTCCTGGGCCTCTGCGCCTCCCGCCTTGGAGCCTGCGACAGGTCGGAGGACCTGCTGCGGCGCGCCCTCGACGATGCCGCCGCCATCGGCTGGGAGGCGGAGGCGCTGCTGGTCCACAACCATCTGGGCGCCACCCTGCGCAAGCTCGGCAAGCTCGACGAGGCCGACCAGACCTTTCGCGAGGC
>JBEIQK010000237.1:0-8452 GCA_040376505.1 Alphaproteobacteria bacterium
CTGCTCGACACCCTCGACATCATCGTGCGGGTGCCGGGCAACCCCTACTAAAGCACGGGCGCGGCGCGGATCGCCTTCTCGATCCGCTGCCACAGCTCGGTGACCCCCTCGCCGTTTTCGGACGAGAAGGGCAGCAGGGCTTCGACGGGGACGTCGAGGCCCTGCGCCAATTTGAGCAGGGCCGGCTTGCGCTCGGACTTGCTGAGCCGATCGATCTTGGTAACGACGATCTGGCGCGGCAGGTGGGCCACCGACCGGGCGGTGATGAGCCCGCGATCGAGCTCCTGGGCGGGCAGGCGGCCGTCGACCAGCACCACCAGCAGACGCAGGGCGGTGCGGCTCTCCAGGTAGCCCTCGATCATGTCGCCCCAGGTGGCCTGGACCTCGCCGGGCACCTTGGCGTAGCCGTAGCCGGGGAGGTCCACCAGCACGAGGCGATCGCGCACCTTGAAGAGGTTGATGAGCTGCGTGCGCCCCGGCGTGCGGCTCACCCGCGCCATCGCCTTGCGGTTGAGCAGGTTGTTCAAGCAGCTCGACTTGCCCACGTTGGAGCGGCCGACGAAGGCGACCTCGGGGAGGCCGAGGGCCGGCGGGGTGCCAGGAAAGGAGCCGACGAACTCCAGCGGGTCGATCGGCGGACGATGAATCAGGGTGGGCGTCTTCATGGGCCCCGGCGTACACCGCCGCGGCTACATTGGCGAGCGGAGGTGCGGCGTGGCGGTCTTCAGTTGGGCGCGGGCCTCAACCCTCGACGTGACCCTGCGCATGCGGGCCGACCAGCGCATCTACTTCATCAGCGATCTCCACCTGGGCGACGGGGGGCGCTCCGACAGCTTCCTCGGCAAGGATCGCGAGCTGCTGGCCCTCCTGGAGCGGGTGCGCAACGAAGACGCCCACCTCGTCATCGTCGGCGACTTCATCGACTTTCACCAGGCCTGGAGCATGAGCCGGGTGCTCAAGGCCCATGGCCGGGTCTTTGGCGAGCTGTCGCGCCACGCCGCCAGCCACGGGGTCACCTACATCTGGGGCAACCACGACTACGACATCAACCTCTTTCGCGAGCTGCTGCGCTTCGATGTCTGCTCTACCTTGCTCATCGGCGACGACATCCTCGTGCAGCATGGCTACCAGTTCGACCCCCACATCGGCACCAACCTCGAAGGCACCCACATCGCCACGATGGTGCATCACCTCGTCGAGCGCATCTTTCACACCTGGATCCGGCTGCCCTTGGAGGCCTTCTACAACAAGGCCACCCGCCTCGCCCTGGGGCTCTTCTATGTCTGCGCCTCGATCACCGAGGCCGCGGCGCGCCTGGGGCGGCGGCTGGGGGCACGGGAGCCCTTGGAGGGCCTGCGGCTCTTCTTTCGCTACTGGGCGCTCAACCAGATGGGCGATCCCGGCATGTTGATCGCCGGCGTGAAGGCCGCGCTGCCCGAGCTGCCCTACCGCTTCATCGTCGCCGGGCACTCGCACATGCCCGGGCTCGTCGAGGTGGCGCCCGGCCGCACCTACGTCAACACCGGCTCCTGGACCTTTGGCGCCGCCCAGTACGCCCTGTGGGATGGCACCCGCTTCTCGGTGCACGACTGGATCAGCGGAAAGACCTATGGCGACGCCGCCTACCTGCCCGCCGTTCGCGGTGAGCTCGATGAGGCCACGATCTTCGAGTGGTGGCGCGAGAATCACCTGGGCTGGCTGCGCTTTCGGGCCGGGGAGGAGGGCCGCTGGCGCTGGAGCCCGCCCGTTGCCCCGGCGCGAGGCCCGCGCTAGGCCCGCCACCCCTCTCGGAGCGGCTCCATGCGCGTCAACGGCGTCCCCCATCGAACGGTCTGGCTGGAGGGCTCGACCGTCCGCATGATCGATCAAACCCTGATCCCCTTGGAATTCAAGCTGGTCGACCTGCCCACGGTGGAAGACACGGCCTGGTCGATCAAGACGATGGTGGTGCGCGGGGCCGGCGCGATCGGGGCCACCGGCGCCTACGGCATGGCCCAGGCCGCCCTCCTAGCCCCCGAGGCCGGCTTTCACGCCTTCGTCGCTGCCGCCGCCAACCGCCTGCGCGGCACCCGCCCCACCGCCCAGAACCTCTTCTACGGCGTCAACACCGTGCTCTCCGCGATTGAGGCCGAGGGCGACCAGATCGCCCAGGCCCGCGCCGCCGCCGTGGCCGCCGCCCAGGCCGTGGCCGACGACGACGCGGCCTGCTGCGCCCAGATCGGCGAGCACGGCGAGCCCCTGATCGCCGACGGCGCGCGGGTCAACACCCATTGCAACGCCGGCTGGCTGGCCTTTGTCGACTGGGGCAGCGCCCTTTCGCCGATCTACGCCGCCCACCGCAAGGGCAAGAAGGTCTTTGTCTTCGCCGACGAGACCCGCCCCCGCGGCCAGGGCGGGCGCCTCACCGCCTGGGAGCTCGGCCAGGAGGGCGTTCCCCACGCGATCATCCCCGACAACGCCACTGGCTACTACATGGCCAAGGGCGAGATCGATCTGGTGATCGTCGGCTCCGACCGGATCGCCGCCAACGGCGACGTGGCCAACAAGATCGGCACCTACAGCAGCGCCCTGTGCGCGGCGGCCCACGGCATCCCCTTCTACGTCGCGGCCCCCACCACAACGATCGACCCCGACTGCCCCACCGGCGCCGACATCCCCATCGAGGAGCGGGAGGCCGAGGAGGTGCGCTACACCTGGGGTTGGGACGACGCCGGGCGCTTTGTGCGCGTGCTCACCACGCCGATCGACGCGCCGGTGCGCAACCCCGCCTTTGACGTGACGCCGGCCCGCCTGGTGGCCGGCATCATCACCGAGAAGGGCATCATCGCCGCGAGCCCCGCGGGCATCGCCCAGGTGGCCCGCCGCTAACGGCCGGTGCCGCCGTGGCAGGGTGGGGTCTCCACCACCCCGCCGCCCTGGGCCGCCCACTCCGCGGGGGTCAGCGTGCGCAGGGCCAGGGCGTGCAGTCCGCTGCTGAGCTCGTCGGCAAGCGCGCTGTAGACGAGGCGCTGGCGGGCGACGAGGCGCAGGCCGTCAAAGGCCGGCGACACGATCAGGGCGTTTAGGTGGGTCTCGGAGCCGGGGGGCACGGCGTGCTTGTGGCTGTCGTTCTCCACCTGCAGGTGCTGGGCCTGCAGGGCCGCCCGCAGGCGGTCTTCGATGCGGTGGATGCGGGTCATGGGCTCCTCGGGGCGTCGGGCTCGGGCACGAATTTGTAGCCGGCGCCGCGCACACTCAAAAAGTGCGCGGGCTCGACCGGATCGGCCTCAAAGTGGCGGCGCAGGCGCATCAGGAAGTTGTCGACCGTGCGCGTATTGGGCCAGTTGCGCAGCTTCCAGACCTCCTGGAGCAGCTCCTCGCGCGGGATGACCCGGCCGGCGTGCTCGGCGAAGTAGCGCACGAGGTCGAACTCCAGGCGGGTGAGCTTGATCGGCTGCCCGCGGCAGGAGGCCTCTTGCCGCGCGAAGTCGAGGACCGCCTCGCCAAAGCGCAGCACGTCGCCGGTGTGCGGGGTGGGCTCCACGGCGCTGTCCCAGCGGCGCCGCCGCAACTGGGAGCGCACGCGGGCCAGCAGCTCATCGAGCTCAAAGGGCTTGGTGAGGTAGTCGTCGGCGCCGGCTTCGAGCCCGGCGACGCGATCCTGGGGGCTGCTGCGGGCGGTGAGCATGATCACCGGCGTGTAGTTGCCGGCCCGACGGATGCGCTCGCACAGCTCGAAGCCGTCGATGTCGGGCAGGCTGACGTCGAGCACCATCACCTGAAAGGGCTCGGCGCGGGCCAGGAGGCTCATCGCCTCGCGGGCGGCGCCGGCGATCTCCACGACAAAACCCTCAAACTCGAAGTTGAGCTTGAGGCCGGCCGCGAGGTGGCGCTCATCTTCAACGAGGAGGATGCGGGGCGAGCTGTCCTTCATGGGACTCTCCCAACCGGGGGCGCGGTCATCGAAGCGGGATGGCGAAGGAGAAGGTGGTGCCAGCCCCCGGGCCGGCCGACTGGGCCGTGAGGGTACCACCAAGGTTCTTCACGAGCGAGGAGGCGACGTACAGACCGATGCCGGTGCCGCGCCGGGCCCGCACCGCCTCGGAGGGCACCCGGTAGAAGCGGTCGAAGATCAGGCCGATCAGGTGCGGCGGGATGCCGATGCCCTGATCGCGCACGGTGAATTCGAGCCGCCCGGTGGGCAGCACCTCGACGGAGAGCTCGACGCGGACTGGCTCATTGCTGTACTTCACCGCGTTGTCGAGCAGGTTTTGCAGGATGATCTCCAGGGTAGTCTGCTCGGTCATCATGCGCAGGCCGGCGTCGACCCGCAGGGTGATGGCCTCGGTGGGCACCCGTTGCCGCTGGCGCACCCGCTCGGCCACCCGCTCGGCCAGATCGCGCAGGGCGACGTTGGTGACGGAGCCGTCGCCGGGCCCATGGCCGAGGCGGCTGGCCACCAGGATGTCGTCGATGAAGGCGGTCAGCCGGTCGACATCGTCGAGCATCATCTGGTGAAGCTGCCGGCGCTGCTCGGCCGACAGCTCGCGGCGATCGAGGGTCTGCACCGCCAGCTTGAGGCTGGCCAGCGGGCTCTTCAGCTCATGGGTGACCGAGTCGATGAAGCCCACCTGGCGCCGCCCCTCCAAGGCCTCGCGCACCAGAAAGACGCTGAACAGCACCAGCACCGTGACGATCACCACGATGCTGACGACGCCGCCGGCCATCAGCCAGTGGTTGGCCACGACCTGCTTGGACAGGTCGATGTTTCGGAAGATGACCAGGATCCAGCCCACCATCAGCGCGAGGGCCAGCACCACGGTGATGGCGCCCAGCACGATGGGCACCTTGATCGAGCGGTTGCGATTGAGAGCCATGCCGTTCCTGGGTTCGGGCTGGGAAGATACACCGCGAGGCCGGAATCGAGAACGCCGCGGAGCGAGCCCCATGGACAACGCCACCAGCCCGCCCTCCCCTCCCCTGCGCAAGCGAACGATCCACAAGCGCGCAGACTGGTGGCTCCTTCGCTATGGCTGCTTGATCGGCCTGCTCGGCTTTGTCTTCGTCTGCGTGCTGCTGAGCGGCTTCGTCGCGGGGGTCACCTTCAAGAACGGGCCGGCGGTCTTCGCCCTGGCGGTCTTTCTGGCCAGCCTCACGGCGGTGCCCTATGGGCTCGCCCTTCTGTGGATGGACCGCAACGAGAAGGAGCCGCCCTACCTCATCGCCACCGCCTTCATGTGGGGGGCGGCGGTGGCCACCGCCATCTCGCTCATCGTCAACACCACGGTCGGCATCATGGCGATCCAGATGGTGCAGAACCAGGCGATCGCCAGCCAGCTCACCGCCTCGCTCTCGGCGCCCTTCATCGAGGAGGTCACCAAGGGCTGGGCGGTGTTGTTCATCTTCCTGCTCTTTCGGCGGGAATTCGACAATGTGCTGGATGGCATTCTGTACGGCGCGATGGTGGGGCTCGGCTTCGCCTGGTACGAGAACATCCTCTATTATGTGCAGGCCGGCGAAGGCGGAACCGTTCAGATGCTCAAGCTGAGCTGGCTGCGCGGGGTTGTGAACGGTGTTTCCAGCCATGTCTGCTACACCGGCCTCACCGGGCTCGGCTTTGGCCTCGTGCGGGTGATGCGCAAGGGCGTGCTGCGCTGGCTCTTTGTGCCCTTCTTCTGGGGCATGGCGATGTTCGCCCACTTTGTCTGGAACACCTTTACCGGTGTGTTCATCTACGCCACCGGCGCCCGCACCGAGCTGGAGATCTACCTGCTGAGCCTGCCGGGCGCGGTCCTCGTCTTGCAGAGCCCCTTCATCCTGCTGCTGCTGGTGGTGATCCTCATCGCCTGGTGGCATGAGAACCGCATCATCCGCCTCTACCTGCACGATGAGCGCCCCGACATCCTGGCCCCCGAAGACATCGACCGCCTCGTGCCGGCCCGTCGCCGTATGTTCCTCGGCCTCAAGCGGGTCTTCACCGGCGGCCCGCTGTGGTGGTGGCGCTGGCGTTCCTTGGAGCAGGACTACATCAACCTCGCCTTCGCCAAGTGGCACCTCGAGGCCGACAAGCTCGGCTGGGGGCCCGATGAAGACGCGGACGTGATCGGGCTGCGCCGGGCGATCCGCCGTCGCCGAAAGGAGCTGGCTCGATAAGGGGGCGGCGCCACACTCTCTGGAGGCCCGATGAACGTCCTTCCCCCCGAGGAGCGCCTGTCTCTGCTGCGCTTCGTCTGCTCCTTCGCCTGGGCTGACCTGCGCGTGAACGAGGCAGAGCGCCACTTCGTGCACGGCCTCGTGCGCCGGATGCGCTTGAACGAGAGCGACGCCGAGCTGGTTGAGGGCTGGCTCAAGCACCCGCCCAACCCCGAGGAGGTCGATCCGCTGCTGATCCCCGCCGAGCACCGGGCGATCTTCCTGGAAACGGCGCTGGGCGTGATGGCCTCCGACGGCCAGATCTCCCCCTCGGAGACCGAGACCTACAACCTGCTCGCCGAGCTGCTGCGCGGCGAAGAGGAAGACGAGGGCGAGACCGAGCAGATCGAGATCGACGCCTGATCACAGCTCCAGGGTGATGTCGGAGAGGTCCAGCCCGTCGTCACCGACGTGCTGGACGCGGATCGTGCCGGCGCCGGGGTCACAGGTGAAGCGCACCCAGTTCCACAGGGGCACCATCACCGGGTACTGCGGGTCGCCCACAAAGAGCTGGGCCGCGGGGTTGAGGAAGCTGCCCGCCGGCCCGCAGTAGACCTCCCACAGGTCGTGGGCGAGGCCCCCTTCGGGGTCGATGTGGCCGATCTGGCCAAAGTGGACGTCGCCGGTGACCCAAAGGACGCCGGTGATGCCGCCATCTACGATGTGACGGAGGATCTCCTCGCGCTGGGCCGGGTAGCCATCCCAGCGATCTTCGGCGAGGGCCGTGCCCGCCAGGGCGGTCATGTCGGTGATCGGCACGCTGTTGGCGATGATCTTGAAGCGGGCGTCGCTGGCCGACAGGCCGGCCTTCAGCCAGTCCATCTGCTCGGTCGAGAGGTAGAGCGTGCTGCCATCGCGCTCGCCGCGGCAGTCGAGCACGAAGAGCTCCAGCGTGCGGCCCCACCGGAGGCTGCGCCAGACGCCGGTGCCCGCCGGGCCCTCGCCCTGGGGCAGCGACTCGCGAAAGGCCTGCAGCGCCGCCTCGAACTGGCCCGCCGGCAGCTCGCTGCGCACCCAGTTGTTGGCCACCTCATGGTCATCCCAGGTGGCGACGAGGCTGGTGCTGGCGCACAGGTCGACGAGCCCGCTCACCGACTGGTAGTCGGCCCAAAAGGCCCGGTAGTCGGCGAGGGTGACGGCGCCATCGGCATAGACCGTGTCGCCCAGCAGGAGCTGGAAGTCGAGGGCCTCGGCGGCGGCCTGGGTGAGTGAGGGCCAGGGGCGGTTGCCGCCGAAGCAGCTCGTGGCGCCGAAGGTCACCACCCGCGCGCCGTCGGCGGCCAGGGCGGTGCGGGCCCGGGCGACGACGCTGCGCCGGTCGGCGTCGGCGTCGGCGTAGGCGGCGAGGGCGTAGGCCGTGTCGGGCTGGAGACCGGAGACCACCTGCCGCAGGTGGCCCTCCTGGAGCGGGAGCCCGGCGAGGCGCTGGACCTCCACCCAAGCGTCGCCCTGGGCCTCCATGATGACCAGCGTGACCGCGGGCTCTGTGCTGCGCAGACCGACGATCAGGCTGTCGGGGCCGACATCTCCGGTGAGCAGCCCCCAGGCAAAGGCGGTGGCGTCGAGGGCGCCGGGGGCCGACCACGGGGCTGGCTCGGGGCTGCGGGCGGGGCTGGGCGCCGCCTCGGCCGGTCCGGTGTCTTCTCCCTTTCCCGCGCAGGCGCCGAGGGAGAGCAGGGCCACGGCGCCGGCGCCGCGCCGCAGGAGGTCACGCCGGGTGGGGGTCATCGGGGCAATCCAATCGCCCGGCGGATCTCCGGGCGCCACAGGAGGAGCGGGACGGTGAAGAAGGCCTGGTAGCACCAGACCATCGCGGGGCTGAAGGCGCCCACCATCATCGTTGAAAAGATGCCCATGTGCAGGGCGAGCCCCAACACCAGGGCCAGCCAACGAGTGGGCCGCCAGAGCACGAGGAGCCCGAAGCTGAGCTCCCAGCCCAATGTCACCCAGGTGCCCAGGCTGGCAAGCCAGTGCACCACCCGGTGGTCGAGCAGGGCGTCGGTGAGGGCCGGCGCGCGCTGGAAATTCTGGCTGGAGAGGGCGTAAAAGAGCGCCGTGCCGTTCTGCCAGGTGGAGCCGCCCTCCTTGAGGACGCCGGTGGCGACGTAGATCACGACGAGCTGAATCTGGATGAGGCGGTTCACCCAGATGGGGGCCAGGGCCGAGCGCGGGGCGTCATCTCCAGCGGCAGCCCGCCGTCGCGCCGCCCACCAGGCGTCAATCGACCAGGCGGCCCCCGAGGGCGCCAGGGCCAGGCTCAAGGTGGAGAGGCGCAGGACCC
>JBEIQK010000255.1:0-8168 GCA_040376505.1 Alphaproteobacteria bacterium
CAAGAGCCAGGCGCGGCTCTGAGGCGCCGGCGGCGCGGCACCCGCCTCGACACCGCATGTCCACCTCCACGGTCCTGCAGTCGCTTCGGCAGGCGCCATTCCATCTCGATACCGCCGGCCTGGCCTGGGTGCAGGGGCTGCTGGCCACGCTGTCGACCGAGCAGAAGGACTCGCCCGCGCTCGGGTGGTGCTGTACGCCGAGGTAGAGCGAGACGGCCAGCCCGAAGACCGACGCCACAGCCGCGCCAAGCAGGCGGTTGCGGGTCATCAGGGCGAGGGAGAGAATCCAGCCAGCGGCGATGATTGCGATGATGGGCAACATGCGGCGGGCCTTAGCGGGCCGTGGGGCGCCTCGCAATCATCAGCGCTCACGGACGCTGCGCAACATCTCGCGGCGGTCTTCACGCTCGCGGATGGCGTCGCGCTTGTCGTGCAGCTTGCGCCCGCGCACCACCGCCAGCTCCACCTTGACCCACTTGCCCAGGAAGTACAGCGTGAGCGGCACGAGGGTGAGGCCCTTCTCGGCCACCTTCTGCTGGATGCGCACGATCTCGGCGTTCTTGAGCAGGAGCTTTCGTTTGCGCCGCGGCTCGTGGTTGAAGTAGACGCCGGCCTGCTTGTAGGGGGCGATGTGGGCGTCGAGCAGCCAAAGCTCGCCGTCTTCGACCTGGGCGAAGGCCTCGCCGATGTTGGCCCCGCCGCCGCGCAGGCTCTTGACCTCGGTGCCCAGCAGCACAAGGCCGGCTTCGACCTTGTCGAGCACGTCGTACTCGAACTTCGCCTTGCGGTTCTCGGCCAGCATCCGCCGCTCGTTGGCTTTGCCCTCTCGGGGTGCGTTCTTGGCGCGCGCAGCGTGGGTGTTGGGCGAGGACATCGGTCTCCTGAGCCTGCGAGGCGACCAGCAGGTCGCTGTGGGTAACCTGGGCGGCGCGGGCCCGGCCGATCCACTTTCTCCCACGCGGCCCCCGCAGGGCGCCTCGACGGGCCCGGGCCGACGATCGGCCACGCCGACGAGCCCCCGCGCCCAGATGACCGTTCCAACCCTCGCTTTGGCATTTTTCCGCCGCGGAACGATCATTCAGGCAACGCTTCGGCGATCGGGTTGACAGGTCCAGCCCCCTGGGGGGCGACCGCTCGTCGGTAATTTCGATGAAACCGACATCACAACAAAGCCTGGGTCAGTGAATGGCAAGAGAGTGGATCGCTGAGTAGGTGAAGTGGGAGAAAGGGGTCCCAAGGTGGATCCAAACCGCGGTAGATCAGGGGCCGACGCCCCGCCGGATCGCGATCGCCTCCCCCGCGCCCCCGAACGCCCGCCCCCATGCTGCTGCCCTGCCTCAACGCCGACCTCACGCTCGACCCCAAGGGTCGGGTCATGCTGCCCGTGCAGCTCCGGTCGGCCTTGGAGCTCCAGGGCGTGTCGAAGATGGTGGCCTTCGCCAACGGCGGGCCCAAAGGCGGGCTCGCGCTCTACAAGATCGACGACTACGAGGCGATGGCCCGCCGCCACCAGACGGGCGACGCGCTGGACCCCCGCAGCCGCCTCTTCGCCCTCGCCATCGCCTCCACCGCCCAGACCATCACCATCGACAACGCCGGCCGCATGCTGATCCCCCAGGAGCTGCGCAACCTGCTGGGCCTGGAGCGCGAGCTGTGGCTCTTCACCGCCGGGGCCTGGTTCGAGATCTGGGACAAGCCGCGCTGGGAGCAGCAGGCCTTCCCCCAGGCCGCAGCCATCTGGGACCAGCTCTACGGCATGGGCGCCCTCAGCCCCGTCGCAGCGGGGGCGGCGTGAACCCATGGCCCCCACTTTCTCCCACCAGACCGTCCTGCTTCAGCCGGTCCTCGACCACCTCGCCCTCCGCCCGGGCGGCCGCTACCTCGACGGCACGCTGGGCGGCGGCGGCCACGCCGAGGGCATCCTCGAAGGCAGCGGCCCCGACGGCCTCCTCGTCGGCATCGACCGCGATCCGGCGGCGCTGCACGCGGCGGGCCAGCGCCTCGCCCGCTTCGGCCCTCGGGCAGTGCTCCGTCGCGGCCGCTACGCCGACATGGCCGTGCTGGCGGCCGAACTCGGCCCCTTCGACGGCATCGTCCTCGATGTCGGGGTCAGCAGCCCCCAACTCGACGTGGCCGACCGCGGCTTCTCCTTTCAGCACGACGGCCCGCTCGACATGCGCATGGACCCCGACGAGCCCACCTGCGCGGCCGATCTCGTCAACTCCCTGCCCGAGGCCGAGCTGGCCGACCTCATCTACGCTTTTGGCGAAGAGCGGCTCAGCCGTCGCATCGCCAAGGCCCTGGTGGCCGGCCGGCCCTGGTCGCGCACGGCCCCCCTCGCCGCGGCCATCGCCCGCGTGGTGGGCGGCCCTCCCACCCGCACCCACCCGGCCACCCGCACCTTCCAGGCGCTGCGCATCGCGGTCAACGGCGAGCTGGAGCAGCTCGAACGTGGCCTCGACGCCGCGGTGGGCCTGCTGGCTCCCGGCGGCCGCCTCGCCCTCATCAGCTTTCACAGCCTCGAAGACCGCATCGTCAAGCAGCGGCTCCGCGCCCTCGCCGGCGTGGGGCAGCCCACCGACGCCTACGGTCACCCCCTCGCCAAGCCCGCTGGCACGCTCCTCCTCCCCGGAGGGCTCAGCGGCGCCGACGCCGATCCACACAACCCCCGCGCCCGGTCTGCCCGGCTGCGGGTCTTTGTAAAAGACGGCGCTCCTCCTCTCTCTGCTCCCCTCCCCTCTTCCCCTCCCGCTCTGTCGCCCTGACCCGGGGGCCTGCGCCGGCGCGCAGCCCTCGCCCCGTTGGTGTTGTGGCAGAGCCCTCTTTCTTGGAGATGGCCATGCGGTGGAATGGCACATCCAGCAATCCCCTGCCCCTCTCGGGCAGCCCCCGTCCCGTCGAGCCCTCGGTCAACCCCGAGGGCCGCATTGAGAGCATGGAGGGGGGCGGCCTGGAGCTGGCACACCTGTGGCGCTACCTCGCGGTGGCGACCCTCGTGGCGACCTGCGCGCTCATCGCGGCCTGGTCGCGTGTCGACCTCGTCAAGACCAGCGTCACGCTCGACATGGCCGAAGACCGTCTCAAGCGCGCCGAGCGCGAGAGCGAGCGCCTCGAGCTGGAGCTGGCCACCCTCACCGATCCGGCCACCCTGAACGAAGCATCAGCTACACTGAAGCTCGATCCGTCCGTTCGAGTGGTAGACGTCCCCGGAGCGGTCGGCACCCCATGAGCCGCAAGAAGACCCAGCGCCGCGCCGCCGAGCCGGCCACCCTCAGCTTTTCGGGCCTGGCCGCGCGCCTGCGTCCGAGCAAGGACTTTCCGCCCGAGCCCGACCGCGATCTGCGCAAGGTCTCGGTCCATCGTCTGCTCATCATCGGCGGCATGATCGCGGTCTGCTACGTGATCCTGAGCCTGCAGGCATCCAACAAGATGCTGCTGCCCGACCGCCGTCTCGAAGACAAGGCCCAACTCCAGTTCGAGCAGGCGGTCGAAGACCAAGGCCGCCGCGGCGACCTGCTCGACCGAAACGGCTATCTGCTCGCCACCACCGTCGCTCTCGAAGAGGTGCATGTCGACCCGAGCCGGCTGACCCCGGCCACCTCGACCCTCCTCTCCGAGGCCATCGGGCCCATCCTGAAGAAGCCGCCCGCCGTCATCGCCGAGCGCCTCGCCAGCGGCGGCCGGCGCGACGTGACCCTGGCCCGGGGCCTCACCCCGGTCGACGTCAAGGCCGTCCGGCAGATGGTCCGCGACCTCGCCAAGGTCGAAAAGGAGATGATCAACGCCGTGTGGACCGTCGAGGAGCCGCACCGCTTCTACCCAGGCCGTGAAGACGCCGCCTCGCTGCTGGGCGTGGTGGGCCGCAACGGCGTGGGCATGGCCGGTCTCGAGCGCACCCTCGACCGCACCCTGCGCGGTGAGACCTTCCGCTACATGCTCTGGCGCGACCGCAAGGGCCGGCGGGTCACCCCCGACCAGATCACCGTGGAGGGCGGCGACGGCGTCGTCCTCACGCTCGACCACCGCATCCAGCACCTCGCCGCCGAAGCCATCCTTGACGCCGTCATCGACTTTGGCGCCCAGGCCGCCCACGCCGTGGTGGTAGACGTTCGCACCGGCGACGTGCTCGCCGTCGCCAACGTGCCAACCATCAACCCCAACGACACCGCCGATCTCAACATGACCGGCATCAAGAACCGCGCGATGATGGACGGCTACGAGCCGGGATCGGTCTTCAAGCCCTTCATCGCCGCCGCCGCGATTGAAGAAGGTCTGTTCACGACCGCCAGCATCATCGACTGTCAGTTGGGCCACTGGACGATCGGCGGAAAGACCATCCACGACGACCACCCCAAGGGCGCCATCTCCCTGTCCGAGGTCATCAAGTACTCCTCCAACATCGGCTCGGCCAAGGTCGCCTTCGCGCTCGGGGCCGAGAAGACCATGGAGTACTACAAGGCCTTTGGCTTTGGCCGCACCTCCGGGCTCGGCCTGCCGGGCGAGACCCGCGGCCAGCTCCGCGATCCAAAGACCATCCGGCCGATCGAGCTGGCCACCGCCGCCTACGGCCACGGCGTAACCGCCAGCTCGCTGCAGATCGCCTACGCGATGGCCACCCTTGGAAACGGCGGCGTGCGCATGACGCCCCGCCTTGTCAAAGAGGTGCGCGACGCCCACGGCAACGTGCGCGAGGTCTTCGAGCCGGAGATCGACCGCCGCGTCATCTCCGCCGAGACCGCCGCCCGCACCGTGGAGATGATGAGCACGGTCACCGAGACCGGCGGCACCGGCACCAAGGCCAACGTGCCGGGCTACCTCGTCGCCGGCAAGACCGGCACCGCCTGGAAGCACATCGAGGGCGGCGGCTACTCCAGCACCGAACGCATCGGCTCTTTCGTCGGCATCATCCCCGCCAACGACCCCCGCATCGCCATCTCGGTGGTGGTGGACTCGCCCACCATCGGGCTCTCCTACGGCGGCATCGTCGCCGCGCCGGCCTTCTCCCACATCGCCGAGGGCGCGATGCGCCTGCTTGGCGTGCCGCCCGATCCGGCCCTGCTGGCCGCCCACGAGAAGCCCAACACCCCCAAGATCGAGGCCCCCGAGGTCTACGCCAGCCGCCCGGCTCGCCCGGAGCTCCAGTGGGTCGACGAGGGCGCCCTGCGCACCCCCGACCTGCGCGGCCTCTCCCTGCGCGAGGCGCTGGTCACCCTGCAAGGCGCCGGCCTCGCCGTGCGCACCCAGGGCACCGGCCGCGTGATGCGTCAGATCCCCGAACCCGGCGCCACCATCGGCATCGGCGACAAGGTCGAGGTCGTTCTGCAATGAGCGCCCTTGCCGACCCCGCCCTGCCGTGCGATCCCTTCGCCCCCATTTTCGCCACCCCCTTCCCCCTCTCCCAGCCCATGGAGCAAGGGAGCTGAAAGCCCGCAGGTGGGCGGGGCCATCCCAGGCCCGGCTCTACCGGTACGCGTCGAAGATCCCCATGGATGCTCTCTCCTTTCGGGGGAGCCGCACTTGATCTTGTCCTCCGCCCAAGATCGACCCTCCCCCGCGGCCCTCCCCATCCACCTTCGACGGTCAGACTCCCTGCGCTGCTGAACCTCCCATCCCTCGCTGATGCTGCCCGCAGAAGCCCCCTTGCTCCAGGGCCCCCTCCCCCCTGCCGCACCCTCCCCCGCGGCGAACCCTCCTTCCAACGACCCCAGACCCGGCTGAATCCTCCTTCGCCGTCCTCCCCGGACCCCTCCGGGCCTGGTGTCGTCCCCCTTCTTTCCCATGAACCTCGCAGCGCTCCTCCCCCGCCTCCACCTTCGGCACACCCCCGGGTTTCTCGATGTGAATTTGCGCGCGGTCTCTCAGAAGTCTCGAGAGGTGGGCCCCGCAGACCTCTTCGTGGCCATCCCGGGGGCGACCGTCGACGGACGCCGCTTCGGCGCGGGGCTGCGCTGCGCCGCCATCCTCGCCGAGGGCCCCGTGGAGGGCGCCATCGCCCCGGTCTTTGTGGTCGAAGACGCCCGCGCCGCCTTGGCCATCGCGGCCGCCGCCCTCGCCGGCGACCCCGCCCGCCACCTGCCCGTGGTGGGCATCACCGGCACGAATGGCAAGACCACCACCTCTTTTCTGATCGAGGCCATCGTCGAGGCCGCCGGCCAGACCGCCGCAGTCATCGGCACCACCGGCCATCGCGTCGCCGGCCGCCCCCGACCCGCCAGCCACACCACCCCCGAGGCGCCCGTCATTCAGGGCATCCTCGCCGAGGCCCGCGCGGAGGGCTGCGCCGTCGCGGTGATGGAGGTCTCCAGCATCGGCCTCAGCTTGCGACGGGTCGACGCCCTGCCCTTCGCGGTGGGCGTCTTCACCAACCTCTCGCGCGACCACCTCGACTTTCACGGCACGATGGAGGCCTACGCCGCCGCCAAGGCCCGCCTCTTTCGCGAGCTGCTGGCCGCCGACGGCGCCGCCATCGTCAACGGCGCTGACCCCGCCGCGGCCCAGATGGCGCCCCCCGCCGACCTGCGCTGCTGGACCTATGGGATCGACGGCCCCTACGATCTGCGCGCCACCCACCTGCGCCTCTGGGCCGGCGGCTGCGAGGCCCAGGTGGCGACCCCCGCTGGCGCCGGCACCCTCCGTCTGCAGCTCACCGGCGCGCACAACGTCGAGAACGCCCTCGCCGCCCTGGGCGCCGGCCTCGCCCTCGGCCTGCCGCTCTCCACCTGCCTCGACGGCCTCGCCGCCCTGCGCTGCGTGCCCGGTCGGCTCGAAGAGGTCGGCAACCCGCGCGGCATCAAGGTCTTCGTCGACTACGCACACACCCCCGACGCCCTCACCCGGGTGCTGGCCACCCTGCGGCCTCTCACCGCCGGCCGGCTGCTCACCCTCTTCGGCTGCGGCGGCGACCGCGACCCCGGCAAGCGGCCCCTGATGGGCGCCGCGGCCTGCGCCGGCTCCGACCTCGTGATGGTCACGAGCGACAACCCCCGCTCCGAAGACCCGGCCGCCATCCTCGACGACATCCGCCCCGGCCTGCGCGGCGAGGTCCTCATCGAGCTCGACCGCGCCGCCGCCATCGCCGCCCTCCTCGATCGCGCGGCACCCGGCGACGTGGTGCTGCTGGCCGGCAAGGGCCACGAGACCACCCAGACCGTGGGCGGCCGGGTCCTCCCCTTTGACGACCGCGCCGTCGCCGCCGCCCACCTCCGCGCCCTGGAGTCTCCGTGATCTTCACCGATCAGCAGCTCTGCGCCGCCACCGGCGGGCGCCTCCTCCGCCCCGGCCCGGCCGGCGCCATCACCACCGACACCCGCAGCCTGTCGCCCGGCGACTGGTTTGTCGCCCTGGTCGGCGAGCGCTTTGACGGCCACGAGCTGCTGCCCCAGGCCCTCGCCGCCGGTTGTGCCGGCGTTGTCGCCGGCCGCGCGCCGGCCGACTGGCCGGCCGGCTTTGTTCAGGTATCCGACACCACCGAGGCGCTCCAGGGCATCGGCGCTGCGGCCCGCGACCGCTTCGAGGGCCCGGTGGTGGCGATCACCGGCTCGGCGGGCAAGACCACCACCCGCGCGCTGACCGCCCTGGTGTTGGGGGCCCTCGGGCCGGTTCACCAGAACGCTGGCAACCTGAACAGTCAGGTCGGCGTGCCGCTGACCCTGCTGGCCGCGCCGCCGGAGGCCGCCGCCTGGGTCATCGAGATGGGCATGGATCGGTTTGGACAGATCCACCGCCTCCAGGCCCTCACCCGCCCCCAGGTGCGGCTGATCACCAATGTGGGCGCCGCCCACCTCGAGGGCGTCGGCAGCCTGGAGGGGGTCGCCCGGGCCAAGGGCGAGCTCTTCGCCGCGGCCCGCCCGGGCGACACCTGCTGCGTCAACCTCGATGACCCCTACATCGCCGCCCTGCCCCTCCCCGAAGGCGTGCGCCGCATCGGCTTTGGCCGCCACCCAAGCGCCGAGGTCCACCTCGCCGCCCTGCGGGTGGACCCCCAGACCCTCGACACCCACCTCCGCCTGGTCACCCCGGCCGGTACGCTCGAGGCCTCGGTGCCGAGCCCGGGCGCCCACATCGCCCAGGACGCCGCCGCCGCCGTCGCCGCCGGCCTCGCCCTCGGCCTGCCCCTGGCGCCGATGGCCGCCGCTCTCTCGGCCTACGCTCCCGTGGGCATGCGCCAG
>JBEIQK010000165.1:0-10218 GCA_040376505.1 Alphaproteobacteria bacterium
CGTCGGTGGCCTCCTCGTCGATGATCGAGTCGCAGTCGTTGTCGTAGCCGTCGCAGCGCTCGGCGGCGCCCGGATGGACGTCGTAGCGCAGATCGTCGCAGTCTTCGGCCCGGCCCACGCCGTCGCGATCCAGGTCATCGGGGGCTGGCGGCGCGTCGGCGCAGGCGAGCAGGGCCAGGAGGGCGGCGGGGCGAAGCATGGAGGCTCCCGGGCGCGACCGGCGAGAACGGCGAGACCCGTCAAGCACCCTACCTCAGGTCTCCCCTCAACCTCCACCCTCCAGGCGATGGACCGTCCACGGCAGCGCCCCGCGCAGGCGCCCGGCCCACCGCTGGCGCAGGGCGGCGAGGCGGGGCGCGGCGTCGGGGTGCCCGGCGGGAGCGATGAGCAGCAGATCCTGGGCCGGCGCCACCGCGAGGAGAGGCCCGGCCGGCACCTCCGGTCGCCAGTGCTCGGCGATCAGCAGCAGGGCGGCACCCACCCCGCCGGCCGCCGACAGCCGCAGCCAGGGCCCCTCCACCGGCTCCACCGTGCGCGGCAGGGCGGCGAGGTTGCGAAGGCAGCGCTGCGCGGCCCGGGCATCGTCGAGGCCGAGGCGGTCGAGGCTGAGGCGGTCGCAGAGCTGCCAGTGGGCGCCCCGGTCCCAGGCGACCACCCACCACAAGCCGCCGGGCGCCGCGAAGACCGGCGGCCTCGGCCCGCCGCCGGCCAGGGCTGCGACGAGGCCTTCGTCGTCGCGCAGCAGCGGGAGGAGGGCCTCGGCCCGCGGCGGATCAACCGGCTCCAGGCCGCTCCCCACCAAGGCGATGGCCGCCGCCCAGTCTCCGGTGGCGCGGGCGCGCATCCAGGGGTTGAGGAGCTGCAGCGCGGCCTGCCGATCGGCCGAGGCCACCGTCAAGCGCCCCCCGCCGAGGCTGCGTCCGGCCCAGCCTCTCGCTTCGAGGTCGATCCGCACCGCCTCGGTGAAGGCGTCGAGGGTCACCGCGGGCGACGCCCGGCCACCACCACCTGCATCGGCCCGAAGAGCACCGTGCGCGGGTCCAGCGCCGCCTTCGCCCAGGCGGCCTGGAACTCCGTCGACTCTGCCTCGCTGAGCAGGTTCAGGTCGATGAGGGTTTGGAGGTGGTCCATCAAGAAGCGCTCGACCCAGCGCCACACCGGGCTGTGGGGCTCGCCGGCGAGCACGGTGGGATCGATGCGCTCGACGAAGAGGCCCGCCTCGCGCATGGCGCCAGGCACCTTGCCGGCCACCCAGAGGTCGCCGCCGCGCAGGGCGTAGGCCTTGCGCACCGCCTCCACCACCCGATCGAAGGGCGGGCAGGCCGGAAAGAGCCGGAAGCCGTCGTGGTTGTAGTCGTGCACCACGAGGTAGCCGCCGCGGTTCAGCGCGCCAGCGAGGCGGGCCACGGCGAGGTCGGTGTCGGCGATGAAGGAGAGCACCCAGCGGGCCACCACGAAGTCCCAGGGGCCGCCCAGCTTGTTGCGCATCAGGTCGGCGCAGTGGACGGTGGCCTGGGGCAGGTCGCTCACCAGCGAGCCCGCCACCTCGGCAGACTGGCGGTCCAGCTCCAGGCCGGCGGCGACGCCGGTGCGGCCGACCATCTCGGCGAGCTCGGCCAGGAGCCCCCCGGTACCGCAGCCCACCTCCAGCACCCGCGAGCCCGGCCCCAGGCCCAGGTCGGCCAGGGGGGAGAGCAGGTAGTCGCGCCACAGCGCGTGCTGGGCGACGAGGCGATCCCACTCCCGGGTGGAGTAGCCGAGCAGGTATTCGGTGCGTTCGGGGCTCGAGGCGCTCACCGGGACTCCTCCCCGCCCGCAGGCGGCGGCGTGGACGGAACCGACAGGCCGCCGGGCGCCTGGCGACCGAGGGCACAGATGTGCAAAAAGTGCGGCGGCTCCACCGGCATCACGCTGAGGCGCTGCCCCTTTCGGGTGACCAGCAGGCCATCGAGGGCCGGATCGACGCGCAGGGCGTCGAGGGGCACCACCACGGCGAAGCGCTCGACAAAGCGCACGTCGACCAGCACCCAGCGGGGCTCGGCGGGGCTGGCCTTGGGGTCGAAGTAGGGCGAGGCCGGGTCCCAGGCCGCCGGATCGGGGCGCGCGGCGCTGGCGATCTCGGCGAGGCCGGCCACCCCAGGAGGGCTGGCGTTGGAGTGGTAGAAGAGCACCCCGTCGCCCACCGCCATGTCGTCGCGCATCGAGTTGCGCGCCTGGTAGTTGCGCACGCCCTCCCAACCCGTCACGCCCACGCGCACGAGATCGTCGATCGAGAAGACGTCAGGCTCGCTCTTCATCAGCCAGTATCGCAACGAAGCTCCTACAAGGAGAGGGCGGCCTCATCCTCACGGGCGAGGCGGGTCGCGCGGGTCGTGACCGTCTCCAGCGCGTCCAGGGGCTGGAGCCTATCGGCCCAGTCGGCCTCCCGGTAGACGTTGCGCGGGTCCAGGACACCTCCGCAGAGCAGCACGCAGCGATGGTCGGTGATGTCGAGGTTGGAGCCATCGATGAAGTCGCCCTGCAAGCGGCTCGGGTACACAAGAGTGTCGGTGGGCGTGACGCGGGCGTTGATGGCGACGCGGTGGCCCGCCGTGCGGTTGGGCAGCGAGCGGTGCATCGTGCGCTCGAAGAAGACCACGTACTCGCCCTTGCGCATCAACATGGTCACGAGGCGGTCGGCCGGCGTGTCGAAGGGAAGGGTCACCGCCGCTTTCTTGCCGTCGAGCCAGCGGTAGACGAATTCCCGCGTCTGCTCCAAGTCCCAGCCCGACCAGTCCACGTTGGCGAACATGTCGCGGGTGTCGATGTCCAGCACCAGCTCGCGGCGCTCGGCGGCGCGAACCACCTGGGCTGCCCGGGTCATGCCGATCAGGGGCAGGTGGAAGAAGCCGGAGGCCGTCATCGGCACGAAGTCGATGGGGTAGCGGGTGCGATGGGAGCCGCGAACGAACTGCAGGGGACCGTTCTCCCAGGTCATGTCATCGAGCGCAAACCAGATGCTCACGTTCCACGGCGAAAATTCCCCGTGGGCCGGCGCGAGGCTCGGCTTGTCGTTGCCGATCTCCTCGCCGTTGAAGCGGCCCCACTCCTGATGCCAGCCCACCTCGGCGTCGCCCGGCCGCTTGTGAAAGATCTTGGTGCGCCAGAGGTTGAGGTGCTCCCCCAGCAGCGGCACGATGTTCTCGACCAGCTTTTCGTGGGTCATCAGGTGGTCGACCCGGGTCGACAGCAGGTGCCAGTCTCGCACGCTGAAGCGGTCGTAGAGCGGATGGATCGGCTTGTCTTCTACGATCTGGAAGAGCTCCGCCCGCAGCGCATCCACCTCATCGCCCGACAGGAAGGAGGGGAGCGGCCCGACAAAGCCGTCGCGATCGAGCATCTCTTTGATATTGGCCATCGACACTCCAGGTCTGTCCGGCGCAGGTGCGGGGCCGGACACTCCGAGAAGGGGGAAAGCCGGCCACTCCGTTGCACCGGCAGGAACACCAGAACCCATCGCCGGCATTAATGCCAGATGCCGCCCCCGCGCGCAAGGTGCGGAAGATCAGGTTTCGCGACACCCCCCTGAGGAAAAACCTGCGACGACGACTACACCGATGCGGCCACGCTCTCCACTGCACGATGGGCGAGGGCATAGACGGTTTCACTGGGGTTGACCCCCAAGGCCGTGGGCAGAACAGAGCCATCCACCACAAACAGGTTGCCGACCGTGTGATGGCGGTGATCCACGCCCACCACGCTGCGCGCCGGATCGGAGCCCATCGCGCAGCCGCCCATCTGGTGCGCCGTGAAGATGCCGTGCTTGTGGGCTCCGTAGGGCACCGCGTCGAGGAGCGGCAGGTCGGCCTCGCTGCGCAGCACCACCGGGTCCAGATGGCCGGTGCGGGCAAACTCGGCGCCGGCCTTGAGCGTGATCTGCGCCAGCACCTTGTGGGAGGCCTGCATCGCCTCCACCAGGGCCGGCTGCACCGGGTAGTCGAGGCGGATGCGCCCATCGGGCCGCAGGCTCACCTCGCCGCCCTCATCGCCCGGCAGCAGGCCGTCGACGTGCAAGGCCAGCAGCGCGCCCACATGGGGCAGTTGGGGCATGAAGGCGCCCAGCGGGTCGCCAAAGTCGGAGGTGGCCAGGGTGGCCAGCATCGGGTGAACCGGCCCCGTCTCGACGAAGAAGCCGATCTTGTCGGCGCCCCGGTCGATGAACTGGTGGCTGCCCACCGACTGCGGGGCGCCCCGGTAGCCCTCGATCAGGCCGGGGTAGCGGCCCACCACGGCGATCACCGGGTGCAGGAAGGTGCGCTTGCCCACGCGCCCATTGGGGTTGATGCCCGAGCGCAGCAGCAAGGCCGGGCTGTTGATCGCCCCGCCGCAGAGGGCCACCGTGCGCGCCTCGATCGTGACGCGCACGCCGGTGGTGTGGGCGCTGCGCGGCACCATCACCGAGGCCTCGACGCGCTGCACGCGGCCGCCCTCGGTGACGAGGCGCTCGGCGCGGACATCGCTGTACAGGCGCATCCCGCGGGAGAGGGCGTCGGGGATGGTGGTGACCGCCATGCCCTGCTTGCCGTCCACCGGGCAGCCCATCGAGCAGTAGCCGCTGTTGGCGCAGCCCTTCACGTTGCGGCGCAGCGCCGTGGCCTCCCAGCCCAGGGCCCGGGCGCCCTCCAGCAGCGCGCGGTTGTTGGCGTTGGCCTGCTCTTCGGGCCAGGGGGCGATGTTGAGCCGGGCCTCGACGGCGTCAAAGTGCGGCGCCAGCGTCTGGGCGTCGAGGCCTTCGATGCCGTGGTCGCGCTGCCAGGCGGCGAGGATGCGGTCGGGGGTGCGAAAGCAGGTGGTCCAGTTCACGGTGGTGGAGCCACCGACGCTGCGCCCCTGGAGCACCGTGATGGCGAGGTCGGCCGAGGCCCGCGCGCCGCCGTCCTGGTAGAGCATCGGGTAGGCGTCGCCCTCGCGCAGGGTGAAGTCGCGGCGGGTATGCCAACCCCCCTCTTCGATCATCACGACGTCGAGGCCCTTTTCGGTGAGGCCGGCCGCCAGCATGGCCCCACCTGCGCCCGAGCCGATGATGCAGACATCGCAGCGCTCAACCACGTCCTCGCGGAGCTGCTCGCCCCGCCGCACAAAGCCGCTCATGGGCTCACCTCCGCCGGGCAGGCCGGCTGATCGGTCCAGGGGTCGGCAGCGCAGGCCTGCCCGAAGTCCGGCGGGCCGGGGTAGCCCGTCACCGCGTCCAGGGCCGGCATGGCCCCCCAGGCCCCACAGATGAGGCCTCGAATCGCCCGAAAGGCGGTGCGAACCTCGGCGAGGCGGCTGCGCTGAAAGCCCAGCAGCGCCCGCCGCGCCGCGACCGGGTCGAGGGCCGAGAGCGGCTGGGCCCGCCCGTCGAGAACAAAGGCGATGAGCGCGTTCTCGAAGAGCAGCATCGCGGTCTTCAGCTCGGCCTGGTCGGCCGGATGAAAGGTGGAGACCAGCCCATCAACCGCGGCGATCACCTCGCGGCGCAGATCCGGGGCCCCGCCGCCCTGGGGCAGCAGGACGGAGGCCAGGGCGTACAACACTGCCATTTCATCTGCCGTGAAGACCTTCCCGGCGGAGATCCCCCCGTCGACAGCGGGCCCGCGCCGGAAAAAGAGGGCGGCGCCCCCCGAAAAGAGGCCCACGGCCACCGCGCTCCCCGACACCAGCAAGGCCCTTCGCGATGGCTTCATGGCTCCTCCAGCCCTCTCCCTGCCCGATCCGGGCCACCTTGGCAACGTCGCCCATCCGCCCTACGTTCTGCCAGACCGCACTTGATCCGGTCTGAATTGCCCCCTGTCGCCGAGCCCGCCCGGTCTTGAAGCTCCCCTCCGGCCCCACTGTCGTCACCGCCACGCTCCGCACCGCCGCCCTGGTGACGGCCGTGGCGATCGTGTCGCTGACCCTCATCCTGTGGAGCCGCTTCTTCACCACGCTGCGCAACCAGCGAATCGAGCAGCTCGTCTCCTTTGCCGATGAGCGCCGCGGGCGCGACCAGATGCTGTTCTCCGAGGCCGAAGAGACGCTGACCTCGATGCGGCAAGACATGGCCGCGCTGATGGCCGCGCGATCCTCCACCCCCGAGGCCGCGCTCGCCGCCCTGTCCTCGCTGACCGAGCCGGGGCGCAACGGCGTCGCCCTGCGGAGCCCGGCCAGCACCCCCGACCTCTCCCGCCGGCCCCAGCTCTTCTTGCCCCTCGGCGCCAACACCCCCGGCGTCAACCTGCGGGCGACCTGGGCCGCCTACCAGCTCCTCGCCACCTACGGGCCGGCCTGGCGCCTGCGCTTGCCGGTCAGCTACTACATCGGAAACAGCGGGGAGACCGCGTTGTTCTGGGATGGCAAGGTGGCCATCGACGCCATCGAGCAGGGCCCCAATCTGGTCACCGCGGCGCCCTACCTCGTGGCCCAGGTGCGCCCGGTGGGGGTGCAGTCGCCGGCCTGGACCAATGTCTACCTCGACCGGGCCTCCAACCAGCACATGGTCAGCGTGAGCCTCGCCATCGAAGAAGACGGCGTCTTCGTGGGCTCGATCTCCCACGACATTCTGCTGAGCGACGTGATGGAGCGCACGCTGCGCCACTCGCCGTCCGGGACGGCCTCCTCTCTGTTCACCCGGGAGGGCTATGTGATCGCCCACCCCGGCTACGAGATCAAGCCCTCCGACGAGCTGGAGCTGCCGCTGATCATGCAGCCCGACAGCGAGGTGCGCGACCTCTGGCTGCTGGCCCGGGCCGTCGAAGCCACCGGCAAGCCCCAGGTGCTCTTCGACGAGAAGTGGGGCCGCTACGTGGTGGTCGCCGAGCTCACCGAGCCGCAGTGGATGCTGGTGACCACCATGTCGCGGGCCGAGCTGCTGACCCGCGCCTTTCAGCCCAGCGGGTGGGTGCTCCTGCTCGGCCTGCTCAGCATCGTCGCCGAGCTGCTGGTGCTCAAGGCCGTGCTTCGCCGCAAGGTCGCCGACCCCCTCTCCACCCTCGCGGAGGCGACCCGCCGCTGGCAGGAGCGCTCCCCCGACGTGGCCTTGGCCACCCTGACGCCCCGCGACGACGAGATCGGCCAGCTCGCCCGCGACTTCTGCACCCTGCATGGGCTGGTGAGCGAGAAGGTCCACTCCCTCGAAGAGGAGGTCGGCCGCCGAAAGGCCGCCACCACCGCCCTCGAGGAGATCCAGGCCAACCTCCGCAACGAGGTCGCCACCGCCACCGCCGAGCTGCAATTCGCCAACCTGCAGCTCTCCCAACTGGCGATGTTCGACTCCCTCACCGGACTCGCCAACCGCCAGAACTACGAGGAGTCGCTGCGCCGCGCGATCGAGCTGCGGCAGGTGCAGGGCGGCTCGCTGGCCCTCATGTTCATCGATCTCGATGGCTTCAAGTCGGTGAACGATCAGTACGGCCACGAGACCGGCGACGTCCTCCTGCACCAGGTCGCCCACCGCCTCGTGCGCGCCGTGCGGGCCTACGAGGTCGTCGCCCGCTTGGGGGGCGATGAGTTCGTGGTGCTGCTCAACCACATGCAAGATCGCGACGGCCTCTCCCGCGTCGCCACCCGCATCCTCGCGGCCTGCCGGGAGCCCTTCCACATCGGCGCCATCACCGTCACCATCTCGGCCAGCGTGGGGGTGGCCCTCTTTCCCGACGACGTCAGCGACCCGGGCGCGCCCGAGGCCGCCGCCCGTCTGCAGCAGAACGCCGACCTCGCGATGTACGAGGCCAAGCGCCGCGGCAAAGACACCTGGAGCTTCTTCAACCTCCACCTCACCGAGATGGCCCTGGCCTCGCACCGCATCACCGACGAGCTGCGCGTGGCCATCGAGCAAGAGCAGTTCGTCGTCCATCTGCAGACCATCCACAGCCTGCCCGACGGCGGGGTCACCGCCGCCGAGTCGCTGGTGCGCTGGCAGCACCCCACCCGCGGCCTGCTCTACCCTGAACAGTTCGTGCCCTCCGCCGAGAAGACCCACCTCGTCCGCGGCATCGATCGCTGCGTGCAGCGGCTCGTCATCGGCGCCCTGCGCGACCGCTGGCAGCACCTGCCGCCCGGCTTCTATGTGGCGATCAATTGCTCGGCGCACACGCTCAGCGAGCGCGGCGCCGTCGACGCCCTGGCCGCCCTCCTCGCCGCCAACGGGGTGCCCACCTCCTGCGTCGCCGTTGAGGTCACCGAGAGCGCCCTGCTCGAAGAGGGCCCGGCCACCGATGCGGTCCAGCGCCTCCGCGAGCTCGGCCTGCGGCTCATCCTCGACGACTTCGGCGTGGGCTACTCCTGCCTGTCCTACCTGAAGCGAATCCCCCTCTCCACGATCAAGCTCGATCGGGCCTTCGTGCGCGATGTGCATGAAGACCTGCACAGCCAGGCCATCGCCCGCACGGTCTTCACCCTGGCCCGGGCGCTGTCGGTCGACGTGATCGCCGAGGGGGTCGAGGACTCCCAACAGATCGCCTTCCTCTCCGAGGAGGGCTGCACCAAGGTGCAGGGCTACTTCTACGCCCGGCCGGCCCCCTTCGCCGAGGTGCTCGACGCCCTGCCCCGCGCGACGACAGACGGGTAGCGGCTTTTCAACCCGCGTCGCGGGCGGCACGGCGGAGACCTCAATAGGCCCCCCAGGCCCGGAGGTTCTCATGTCATCGAGCGGCTCTTTGACCGGTCAAGAAACCATTCAGATCGGCGACGCCTTTTCCTATGTCACCAACAGCCCTGGCTGGATGGGCAATTGCGCCAAGGCGGGGCTCTTCCTGCTGATCCCGATCGCCGGACTCCTCTCCTTGCTGAGTTGGGAGCGCCGCATCTTCGAGGCCTACCAGCGCCGCGACCGTGAGATCCCGGCCTACACCTTTGACCCCGGCTACGGCATCTCGGTGCTGGTGGCCTCGCTCAACATCGTGCCGCTGATCTTCGTGCTGTACATGGTGATCGCGGTGATCGGCGCGATTGTGGTCTTCCTCGGCGCGGGCATCGAGAGCGCCACCAACAACTCGGGCGCCGGCGGCGTCATCGCCTTGGTTGGCATGCTGGGCCTCTACGCCGCCCTCTTTGTCGTGATCATCTTCATCAACCTCGTGATGCCCGAGCTCCGCCGTCGCGGCCACAAGGGGGAGATGGGCCCCCTCTTCTCGCCGGGCCGCTCGATCGCCGCGGTGCGCAGCGCGCCGGGCCAGTACGGGATGCTCTTCCTCGGCACCATCATCGCCGGCATGGCTGGCGGCATCGGCGTGATCGCCTGCTACATCGGCATGCTGCTCACCCTGCCCTTCTCGATGGCCGTGAGCTCGGTGCTCTACGCCCAGTGGGATGAGGTCGTGCGCGGCCGCCTCGGTGAAGGCGCCTAGGCCCCGCGGATGACCGCCATGGGCGCCCGGGCCCCCGCCGCCCTCCCCCTCGCTCGTCGCCGCATGCAGGTCTGATCATGTTGGACTGTCCACACCAGGGCCGCTGCGGCGGCTGCCCTTGGGGGGGCCAGCGCCCCAGCGCCCAGCGCGCCGCCAAGGTCGCGGCCTTGGCGAGCGCCTGGAGCGCCGCCGACCTGCCGCCCTTGCCGGCGCTGACCTTGCGGCCCCTGCCCTATGGCGCACCCGCCCGCGATCGTGCCGACCTTCGACTCCTCGATCGCGGCGCCACCATCGGCCTCCTCGGCGAAGGAGGCGCGCTGGTCGACATCGACGCCTGCGCGCTCATGAGCCCCGCCCTGGCGCCCCTCTACGCCCGCTTACGGGCCGATCCCCCTCCCCTGCCCCGGGCCAGCCTGCGCCTGCGCGTCTCGCCGGCCGGCCGCCTGGGCTTGTGGATCGATCTGGCCAACCTCGACTGTCTCGCCCTGCTCCAGGAGGGCGCCTGGCTGCGGCGTTGGACGGAGGCGCGGGTGGTGGTGGAGCTCGGCCAGAAGCGCAAGCGCGCGCTGCCGCTCGGCGAAGAGGCCGATGGCTTTAAGCTAAGTGAGCCCGAGCTGCGCCCTTGGACCGAGAGCTGGCTGCTGGCCGACCCGCGCCAGGGGGCCTCCAGCCCGGTGCGGGCCGCCCCGATCTACCAGGCGGTGGGCTCCTTTTCTCAGCCGGGCCACGCCGCCAACCGCGCCCTGCACGCCCTCGTCGGCGATCTGCTGCCCGAGGGCCCGCTGGGCCGCGTGATCGAGTGGGGGGCCGGCGCTGGCAACTTCACCCTGCCCCTCGCCCAACGCAGCAAGAGCGTGGTGGCCATCGAGAGCGA
>JBEIQK010000519.1:0-4739 GCA_040376505.1 Alphaproteobacteria bacterium
CGACCGCGCCTGCCTCGTGCACCTCGCGCGCCTCGTGGCCGACCGCGACCCCGACGTGCGCTTCGCTGTGAAAGAGGCGATGTCGGCCATCACGGGCCCACCCTCGCCGCGGAGGGCCTAGGGCGCCTCTCAGCGTGCTATGGTCGCCGTCGCGATGGAGGCGGACGATGAGTCCTTGCACGATGGGAGCGGCCATTCGGGCTCCCCTGATCCTGGTGGCCTTGCTCGGCGGCGGCTGCACCTGGATCTCGACGGCCGACTACGAGAAGCAGCGCGCAGGCGTCGATGACGACGGCGACGGCTTCGCCCGCGAAGAGGACTGCAACGACGCCAACGGCGAGATCTTCCCCGGCGCCACCGAGCTTTGGTACGACGGCAAGGACGAGGACTGCCTGGGGGGCGACGACTACGACGCCGATCTCGACGGCTTTGTCGCGCCCACCTACGTCGGCCTGCCCACCGAGGGGGTGCCCGGCTCGGGCGGCCTGCCCGGCGGCGACTGCGATGACGCCAACAACAACAGCTTCCCGGGCGCCACCGACAACTGGTACGACGGCCTCGACACCGATTGCGCCGGCAACGACGACTACGACCAGGACGCCGACAATTTCGTGCAAGACGCCGACATCGGCAAGGCCACCGCGGGAGTCGACAACAGCGGCAACGCCGCGGCCGGCGACTGCGATGACGCCGACGGCGCCGTCAACCCCGAGGCCTCCGACACCTGGTACGATGGCGTCGACAGCGACTGTGACGGCCGCGACGACTTCGACGCCGACGAAGACGGCTACGTGCTCACCGAGAACGTCGGTCGGGCCACCACCTACCTCGAAGACAGCACCGGCGACCTGCCCGGCGGCGACTGCGACGACGCCGACGGCAACCAGAACCCCGGCGTGGCCGAGACCTGGTACGACGGCGAAGATCAGGCCTGCGACGGCCTCGACGACTACGATCGCGACGGCGACGGCTACGTTCGCCCCGGCGACTTCGGCCTCACCACCGAGGGGGTGGTCTCCGGCGGCACCCTGCCCGAAGGCGACTGCGACGACGCCGACGCCCTGGCCTTCCCCGGCGCCACCGAGTCGCTGGCCGACACCGCCGACACCGACTGCGACGGCGGCGCCAACACCTTCTACATGCTCACCGTGGCCGACCGCTCCTCGCTGCTGGAGTCGGTGACCTGGACCAGCCCGCGCGATCCCGTCTTCGCCGAGAACAGCACGCACACCTACCTCTCGGTGGCCACCATCCAGGCCGACGTTGAGAAGGCCACCACCACCACCAGCTACTTCGACTCGGCCCTGGCCTTCCAGTTCGACCTGTCGGCGGCCACCGAGACCGAGAACATCAGCGCCCTCATCGACTGGCAGCGCAACATCGCCAACCCCACCTACACGCTGACCGAGGGCCACGACATCGTGGTCAACAACACCGCGCTGTACGGGGTGATCGGCCTGCAGGCCTCCAGCAGCCGCGCCCTGCGCATGGGCGGCTACCAGTTCAGCGACGCCACCCGCTTTGGCGTGAACTACCCGGTGGGCACCGCCAGCCGGGCGCTCGACGACTTTGACGACATCACGCTCGCCGTCGACGCCACCGGTGAGCTGCACGCGCTCGCCTGCGAGGCCGGCACGGCCCTCGGCCAGTACATGCGCGCCACCGCCGTGCAGGTGGAGCACTCCACCTACGGCTCCACCGCCCAGGTGAGCGTGCTCGACGCCAGCGCCTGTGAGCTGCACTTCGGTGCCGATCCCACCGGCACCGTGCTCACCGGCGAGGTGAGCAGCTACGGCACCCACACCTTCTCGCGCACCGCCGCCAGCTTCACCCTGGCCGAGGTGAGCGACGTGACGACCCTCAGCCCCCTCGACATCACCACCCTCGAAGACGATGCCGGCGACCTGTGGACGCTGATCGCCGACGACACCAGCGCCTCCATCGTGGTGATCAGCCCCAGCGGCGCCACCGACACCCTGGCCGTGGGCCAGAGCCCGGTCTCGGTCTCGGCCTGGTGGGATGTCGCGGGCGACGGCCTCGTGATCGGCTGGGCCACCGACGCGGGCGAGGCCTGGTACGCCACCGGCAGCCCCACCGGCGGCTACGACGAGCAGAGCGTGGCGATCGGCTTCGCCGCGGAGTCGGTGGCGGTGTGGACCGACGAAGACGGCGCCCACCTGCTCATCGCGGCGGTGGGCCCCACCGACATCGCCATCGGCGCGGCCGACCGCTAGGCGCCGGTCGCCGCGCGAAAACCCACAGTGGAGACGCCTCCACTGTGGCGCAGCCGCTACACTGCGCCCATGCTCGCCCTCCTCGCCCTGCTCCAGGCCGCCGCCGCCCTGCCCACCGTGAGCCCCGGCCGCGGCCTCTACGACGCGCCCCTCACCGTCACCCTCGGCGCCGAGCACGGCGGGGCGCTGCGCTACAGCCTCGACGGCGCCGACCCCAACACCCCCTACACGGGCCCCCTCTCCATCACCGAGAGCACCACCCTGCGCGTCGCCGAGCTCGACGCCGACGGCATCCCCGGCCCCACGCTCACCGCCACCTACCTCCTCCCCGCCGCCCCCTACGCCGACGACCCCGATCGGATGGAGGCCCTGCGCGCCATCCCCCAGGTCGCCCTCACCACCCACGCCCCCCTCGGTGAGGCCGAGCAGGCCGCCACCTTCGAGTGGATCGAGCCCGACGGCCGCTCCGCGGTCACCGAGGCCGGTCTCAACCGCACCGGCCGCACCAGCGTCATCTACCCCAAGACCAGCCTGCGCCTGCACTTTCGTGAACGGTATGGCGCCCCGCGCTGGGACTTCGAGCCCTTTATCGACGACGGCTACGGCGCCGCCCCCGTCGACTCCTTCGACGCCCTGTCTCTCCGCAGCGGCAACCACGACTCTGTCTTTTACCTCGGCCGGCAGGCCCAGTACCTCCGCACCCCCTTCATGGACCAGACCGAGCGGGCCATGGGCCACCTCGCCCCCCATGACCGCTGGGCCTTTGTCTGGCTCGACCGCGCGCCCATCGGCCTCTACCACCTCCGCGAGCGCTTCGGCGCCGACCTCCTCTCCCGCTACCTCGGCGGCGAGGCCGACGACTACGAGTCGATCAACGGCGGCAACGTCGTAGACGGAGACGGCGCCGGTTGGGCCGCCCTCCTTGCCACCGCCGACCGCTATGAGGCCGCCGCCCCCTACCTCGATCTGCCCAATTTCCTCGACTATATGGTGCTCAACTTCTGGGCCGCCAACGCCTGGGACTGGCTCCCCAGCCAGAACTGGGTCGCCGCCGGACCCGCCGGCACCGGCCCCTTCCGTTTTCAGAGCTACGACAACGACATCTGCCTCGTCTACCCGGTCGACACCAACATCCTCTCCGCCCCCGGCCCGTCTTCTGTTTTCGCCCGCCTCCTCGCCGAGGGCCACCCCGACTTCCTGGTCGCGCTGAAGGACGCTCTGCACCGCAACCTGAACGGAGTCCTCAGCCCCGCCGCCGCCGCCGCCCGCTACACCGCCCTGGCCGACGAGGCCCGCCCCCTCCTTCGCCTGGAGGAGGCCACCTGGGGCGGCGGAACCTGGACAGTCGATGGCGACTGGGAGACCGAGCGCCAGCGCATCCTCGACGACTTCATCGCCGGCCGCGCCAGCGCCCTCTTCGGGCAGGCCGCCGCCGCCGGCTGGTGGACCCTGCCCGCCCCCACCTTCTCGCTCCCCGCCGGCCCCGTCGCCGAGGGCGCCGATCTCGACGTCACCGCCGACGCCGACGCCGAGGTCTGGCTCACCCTCGACGGCGCCGACCCCCGCGCCCCCGGCGGCGATCCCGCCCCCCAGGCCGCCGTCGCCCGCTCGGTCCTCCTGCCCTACACCACCACTGTCTCCGCCCGCCTCCGCGACGGCGACGACTGGGGCCCCATCGAGTCGCGCCTCTACGAGGTCGACGCCGCCCCCGCCCTCGTCCTCAACGAGTGGAACGCCGTCGACGCGGGCGAGTCGCTCAAAAACGGAGACCCCGCACTCGGCGCACCCCCAGGCAACGGCGGCGACTGGCTGGAATTCGTCGTCATCGCCGACCACCTCGATCTCCGCGGCTGGACCCTCACCCTCACCGACCGCGCCGGCCCCGCCGGCACCCTCACCTTCACCGAGGCCCCCGTCCTCGCCGATCTGCGCGCCGGCACCCTGCTCACCGTCGCCGCCGACCTCCCCGAGGACACCGCCTACGACCCCGCCGCCGGCGACTGGCGCCTGCACCTCCGCGCCGGCCCCCGGGGCCCCGGCGACACGATCTCCGCCACCCCCTTCCGGGTCACTCACCGCGACTGGCAGCTCACCGCCCGCGACGCCACTGGCCGCCTCCGCTACGGCCCGGTCGGCGAGGGCATCGGCGCCCTCCAGGGCCTCGGCAAAGACGAGGTCGCCGCCCTGCACGAAGACCCCGGCCCCCACACCCGCCGCACCGGCCCCTACGACGCCGACGCCGACAGCACCTTCGCCGCCCCCAACACCTGGGGTGAACAGACCCAGCGACTCGGCCCCCTGCGCGAGGCCGCCCTCCCCGCCGCCGGCGCTGGCGCCGCTCTCCTCCTCGTTGGCCTCGCCCTCGGCCTGCGCCGCCGCGCCCCCCTCCTCCTCGTCTTCGCCTGCGCCCCCAATCCCAGTCGCCCCCGCGAGAAGGCCGACCCCGACCCCGACACCGCCCTCGACAGCGCCGCGCCCCCCGACACCGCCGCCCCCCTCGCCCCC
>JBEIQK010000714.1:0-3456 GCA_040376505.1 Alphaproteobacteria bacterium
CCGCGCCTCTTCGGCGTTCAAGAAGACGATGTCGGCGAACTCCTCGATGAGCTCCCACATCTCGGCCTTGCAGGAGGCCACCACGAAGGGGTCCGACACGTCGAGGCTGATCGGGATCTGGTTCTGATTGGCCACCGCCACGGCCTCGCGAAAGCGGCTCTTCATCGGCTCGCCGAGGAGCTGGTAGCCCTCGGTGTGCAGCAGGCCGGCGCTGGGCAGCAGCTCCGGCAGGCGCCCGAGGGTGCCCATCTCGATGGAGGCGCCGAGGTGGGTGAGCATGGTGCGCTCGGCGTCGGCCTCGCTGATGAGGGAGAGGCACTTGCCGGTGTTGTGGGTGCGCGACCACAGCAGGGCGTGCTCGCCGCAGGCCTCCTGCATCCGGGAGGCGTAGAGGTGGCCCATCTGGTCGTCGCCCACCTGCCCTACCAGGATCGAGCGTGCGCCCAGGAAGCCGAGGGTGGCGATCGTGTTGGCGCAGGAGCCGCCTGACTGAATCTCGACGTGGTGGTCTTGCACCTCGTGAAAGACCTCCTGCCAACGGCCGTGGTCGACCGGGTTCATGTGGCCACGCCGCAGCCCCTGGCGCGTGATCACCTCGCGCTCGTCCATCCGCACGAGGGCGTCGACGAGGGCGTTGCCGAGCCCCACGACCTGGTGGGTGGCGTCGACGTTGTAGGCGGGGGCGCGACGGGCGGCCATGGAGCACTCCAGGAGACGAAGCGGTGAAGCCCGGTGGCTCCGGGCGGCTCGACGGCAGGCGGATCCAGGTCCACCTCAACCCCGAGCGTGGGCTCCCGGGTAGCCGGCTGTCCTGCCCTTTGCCACGGCTCGACTTGGCTCTGCTCGCCGCCACCCGGTAGACTGCCGCTCACGCCCGACCGGGCGCCGGAGCCCCCGTTGTCCGCCGCCGCCGCCCCGGCCCGGAGCCGCCTTCGCTTCCTCCTCGCCGTGCTGGTCAGCGTCGGCGCCGGCGGCTGGTTTGTGTCTGGGGTGCAATGGACCGAATTGGCGGCCCGCCTCGGTGATGTGCGCCCCGCCTGGGTCGCCGGCGCGGTGCTGATCCTGCTTGGGGAATTTGTGCTTCGCGCCGCCCGGTGGCGGGTGCTCCTGCGGCCGATCGGCCCGCCGGCCCGCCTCGCCGATCTCTTCGCCGCCCAGGTGATCGGCGCCGCCGCCAACACCCTCTTTCCCTTGCGGGCGGGCGAGGTGGCCAAGCCCCTCGTGGCCGCGCGGCGCACGGGCCTGCCCTTCGCCAGCATCCTCGCCACCGCGGTGCTGGAGCGGGTCTTCGACCTCTTCGGCCTGCTCTTTGTGCTGCTCTTGATGGTGATCTCCCTGCCCGCCTCGGCCGGCGCCGAGGGCGAGCTGGTCACCAACCTCAAGCTCTACGGCGGGCTCTTCGGCCTCGCCGCCCTGGTGGGCCTGGGCCTCATCACCGCGGTGGTGGCCCGCGACAGCGTGCTGCGCGCCTTTGTCTTCACGCAGCTCGGCCGCCTGCCCATGGCGGTGCGCCGCCCCATCCTGCGCATCTTCGATGCCTTCATCCTGGGCTTTCAGGTGGTTCGCGACCCGGCCGCCCTCGGCAAGGCCGCCCTGCTCTCGATCTGGCTCTGGGTGAATGGCGCCATCGCCATCGCGCTCCTCTTCGTCGCGCTGGGTGTGGAGCTGCCCTTCGGCGCCGCCTGCTTCACCGCGGTCGCCATCGCGCTCACCGTCGTGCTGCCCCAGGCGCCCGGCTTCCTGGGCGTGTTTCAGGTGGCGATGGAGAAGACGATGGTGCTCTGGGGCCAGGATCTTGCCACCGCCCAGGGATTTGCCATCCTGTTCTGGGCGGTCAGCTTTTTGCCCGTCACTGCGGTGGGCATCCTCTCGATGATGCAAGAAGGCCTCACCGCCGCTGCCCTGGACCAGGCCGCCTGGCCTGTCCAAGCGCCAGCCGACGCGCTACCTCCCCGCACGACTTCGGAGTGAGCCTCATGTCCCCTCGCCTCCTCGCCCTCTCCTTGTTTTCGCTGCTCTCCCTGGCCGCCTGCGGCGACAAGGCCGAAGAAGAGGAGGACTCCACCCCAGGCGAGTCCGACGCCGACGCCGACACCGACGCGGACACCGATTCCGACGCCGACAGTGACGCGGACAGTGACGCCGACAGTGACGCCGACGCCGATGCGGACAGCGACGCCGACAGCGATGTCGACGTGCCCGACGACGCGATGGAGGGGGAGATCATCCCGATGGACGGCAGCCCCGAGGGCGAGGTCTGGGCCGTCCGGGCCTTCAGCCACTCCGAGGGCGACACCACGCTGGTCTACATCAGCGCCAGCCCCGAGGCCTCCTGCGAGAGCGTCGCCTCCTACCTCTCCCCCGGCGATGGCGCCGAGCTCACCGACCCGAACCCGCTCTACGTCGACGGGCACTGCAACCTCATCTTCTCCAGCATCGACACCCTGCCCATCACCTACGATCTGCAAGAAAGCGCGCTCGGCGTCACCGTTCACGCCGACTGCGCCCTCGACGCCGGCGACTTCGTCGAGACCACCATCGACGGCGACACCGGCTACTTCTGGAACGGCATCTGGTACGTCGCCAACGCCTGGAAGGGCGACTTCACCATGACCGAGACGGCAGACGGCATTGAGATCGACGGCTCGCTCGGCGGCTTTGAGGGCAGCTACCCCTTCGACGCCACCCGCCCCGACACCCAGTCCCGCGCCACCATCAACGGCGTCGTCCGCGCCGTCGAGTGCCCGGCCCTGGGCGACACCGCCTGGTTCTAGGCCCCCGCGGCCCCATGCGCCGCCCGGCCCTCCTCGCGCTGACCTTCGGTTGGGCCCTGCTGCCGGCCCTGCCCGCCCTCGCGCGCGGCGAGCTGCTCGGCCACCCCTACACCGACCTCTACCCGAGCGTCTGGAGCCTGTGGGCCCAGGGCCTTGGGCTGCCGGTCAGCACCCCGCTGCTGGGCCACCCCGGCGGGATGGGCTGGTACGCCCCGAGCCCGATCAAGGGCCTGCTGTCTGCGTTCTTGGTGCCGCTCATCGGCCTGACCGCCACCTGGAACCTGCTCCTGCTGGCCGCCCGGGCCGCCACCGTCTACTTCGCCGGACGGGCCGCCGAGGCCTGGGGAGCGCGGCCCGACGGCGCCCTGCTCGCCGCCGCCCTCTACGGCTGCGCCCCCTTCTTCCACGGCTACGCGGTGGAGGGCATTGTCGAGGGCACCGATGGCTGGACCCTGGCCCTTTGGGCCCTCTGCATCGGCCAAGGCCGCTGGGCCGCCGCCGCCCTGGCCCTGGGGCTGACGGTGCTCTCGAGCTGGTACCTCGGGCTCTGCGCCTGCCTGCTGGCGGTGCTGGCCGCGATCTTCGCCGATCGGCGCGCCGCCTTCAGCCTCGGCGGCCTCCTCCGCGTGGCGCCGGCGATCCTGCGCTTTGCCGCGGCCTTCCCCGCCGCGGCCCCCCTCCC
>JBEIQK010000980.1:0-2138 GCA_040376505.1 Alphaproteobacteria bacterium
CCCCCTTCGAGGGCCAGTTGGGGCCCCATGTCTCCTGGGCGCCCTTCGGCGGGCCCCTCCCCGATCTGCGCGATGTGGGCGCGGTCCTCGTCGAGCCCATCCAGGGGCGCGGCGGGGTGCGGGTGCCCCCACCCGGCTGGCTCAAGAGCCTTGTGGAGGCGGCCCACGAGGCCGGCGCAGTGGTGATCTTCGACGAGATCTACACGGGCTTTGGCCGCACCGGCGCCCCCTTCCGTTTTCAGACCGAGGGCGTGGTGCCCGATCTGCTCTGTCTGGGCAAGAGCATGGCCAATGGCTCGCCGATCTCCGCCTGCGTCGGCAGCGAGGTGATCATGGACGCCTGGGGGGCCAGCCGCGGCCCGGCCCTGCACACCCAGACCTTCCTCGGTCACCCGGTCGGCTGCGCGATGGCCTTGGCGGCGATGGAGGCGCTCCCCTCGATGCTCCCGAAGGGGGCTGTGGCCAGCGCGGCCCTGATCGCCGGATTTGAGGCCCGCGGCCTGCGCTGGCGCGGGGTGGGGATGATGCTGGCCCTGGAATTGCCGGATCCCCTGCGGGCCAGCCGCGCCTTGATGCAGCAGGGCTACATCGCCCTGCCCTGCGGCGAGGCGGCCACCGGCGGCGAGGTCCTGGCCATCTTGCCGCCGCTCTGTTTGCATCCGAGACAGATCGCCGGCCTCCTCGCTGCCCTCGACGCGGGGCTGTCATGACCGAGGCGCTGCGCCGCTTCCTCACCCAGGGGGAGGGTGACTTTGGCGCCCTGGCCCTGGCCCTCTTTGACGAGCAGATCGCCCACAACCCCGACTACGCCGCCTTCTGCGCCGGGGTCCGCCCCCAGCGCTGGGAGGAGATCCCGGCGGTGCCGGTGGCCCTCTTCCGCGACCTGCCGCTCTGCTCCTTCCCGATCGAAGAAACGGGGGTGATCTTCCGCACCAGCGGCACCACCGGGCCGCGCGGCGTGGTGCGGGCCAAAGACAGCGAGCTGTACGATCTCGGCGCCGAGATGCACGCGCTGGCGGTGCTCGGCGCCTTGCCGCGCCAGGGCGTGAGCCTCGTCTCCACCGCGCCTGACTCCTCGCTGGGCCATATGTGTCGGCGCTTCGCCCCAGCACTTCTGCCCTGCTTCGATCCGGCCCGCGGCCTCGACGTCGCCGGGGCCCTCGCGGCCCTGTCGAGCGCCACCGAGCCCCTCTTCGTGCCGGCCACCGCCTTCGCCCTGGCCGAGCTGCTGGAGGGCATGACCGGGCCGATCCCCCTGCCGGCGGGCTCGGTGCTGATGGTGACGGGCGGCTACAAGGGGCGGCTGCGCAGCATCCCCGAGGGCCAGATGGCCGAGGCCCTGGCCGAGGCCTTCCCGGGGGCGCGCCTCGTCGGTGAGTACGGCATGACCGAGCTGTCCAGCCAGCTCTGGAGCGCCCGCCTGGGCGAGCCCTTCGTGCCGCCGCCCTGGCTTCGGGTGCGGGCGGTCGACCCCTGGACCGGCGTAGACGCGCCCGTGGGCGTGCTGCGCTTCTACGACCTCGCCAACCGCTGGCATGTGCTGGCCGTGGAGACCCGCGACCGCGGCGAGGTCCTGCCCGATGGATCGGTGGTCCTGCACGGCCGCCTGGGCGAGATGGAGCCGCGGGGCTGCTCCCTCACCGTCGAGGAGCTCTGGGCCCGCCGCCTGCCGCCCCCGACGCCGCTTCACGCCCCGATCCTGCGCGCGCGGGCGACCCTGCCCGCCGACGAGGGCGATCCGGCGCGCATCGCCGCCGTGATGCGGGCGATCACCCGCTTGCGGCGCCGCGGCGGGGCCGATCTGGGCGAAGGCCTCAGCCCGGCCCACGCCGATCACTGCCTGGGCGTGGCCCTCGATCTCATCCGCCCCGAAGGCCTCGCCGCCGCCCTGCAGGCCCGCGGCGACCGCCCGGCCGATCTGCTGCTGGTGACGGCCAGCGGCGTCTTCACGGCCCCCTTGGAGTGGATGGCCCTCTACGCGGCGGCCGGCATCCGCCTGCGGGTGAAGGCGCCGGCCGAGGCGCCGCAGCTCTGCCTCGCCTTTGGAGCCGCCCTCGCTGAGGAGGGCCTGCCGGTCGAGGTCTTCACCCATCGCGACCTCGGCGACCCCGAGGTGGTGGTGGCCTTCGGCGGCGACG
>JBEIQK010000880.1:0-2602 GCA_040376505.1 Alphaproteobacteria bacterium
CCCAGGCGCCCTCGTTCCAGTGGGCCCAGCCGAGCTCCCAGCGACAGGAGGTGGCCATCTCCGATCCGGCGGGCTCGGTGGCGACGCAGCGACCAAAGGCCTGGACGGCGGCGGCGTTGTCCTTGGCCTTGAGCGCGGCCACCCCAGCTTCGTAGTCGGGGTTGGCGAGGGCGACCGAGAGCAGGGAGAGCAGGATCAAGGAGGGCTCCAAGAAGGGGAGCCTCCTACCCTGTTGGGCTGCGGGGAGTGAGCCCGCTCAGTCATCGTCCTCCGCTTCGACCTCGCCGCCCTCCCCGCTTGTGGGCAGGCCGGCGAGGGTGCTGACGCCGCCTGTCCCGTAGACCAGCTCTCCGCCGGCATGGCCGACCCGCACGCCCTGGAGGAGGGTGACGGTGGAGAGGGCGGCCGCGACGCCCAGCGCGGGCAGGGCCAGGGTGCGACGACCGAGGGCAGCGGCACCGGCCAGGGCCAGTAGGGTGACCCCGGCCAGGACGATGAAGGCCTCGGCGGCCTCCTCGTGGGCTTCCAAGGCGATCTCGGAGACGCCGGCGCCCTCCACCCGCTCTTCGTCGGCCTGGCCGGCCTGCTGGGCGACCAGGGCGCCCACGAAGAGGAGGGCCTGCAGGCCCGCGACGAGGCCGACCATGGCGGGGCTGAGCCAGCGTCGCCCCAGGAGGAGGGCCACGATCAGGAGGGGGACCCCCATCGAGAGGCCGAGGGGGAGGTGGACGAGGGCGGGGTGAAGGGGCAGGTCGCCAGTCAGCGGGTTCATGGGCGCTCCGTTTGGGTGCACCCCCTGTCTCGCCGCCGCAGGGGAATCGGACCATCGGCCACCTGTCGTATGCGCTGCGAGGCCGATGGCGACTGACCTGTCGCAGGTTCAAGAGAAGGACATCCGACAAGCGCCGGGTGGCCGGGTGGCCAGGGGGGCCGTCGCCGGTGAGGTGGGGACATGGCCGACGACGAAGCCCTCCCCTCGCGCTGGTGGACCGAAGACGGCCCCTCGGCGGCGCTGCTCCTCGCCCTGGTGGGCCCAAGCGCGGGGCTGCTGGCGATGGATGTGGCCGAGGACCTCGCCCACGGCGGCCACATCGAGCACGCGGCCCTGGAGAGCCTGGCCATCGGGGCGCAGATGCTGGCCTTCGGCCTCGTGCTGCGGGCCAGTCACCAGCGCAGCCAAAGACGGATCGCCGGCTTGCGGGCCGAGCTGGCGAGCTTTCGCGCGGTGCGCCCCCCGGAGCCGGCGCCGGTTGAGCCGCCGCCCCCCGAACCGGCGCCGCCGCCGATGGAGCCCGCGCCGAAGCCCGCGGTGGAAGCGACCGATCGGGTGGAGGCCTGCTTCCTTCGCTGGCACCTCACCCGGGCCGAGCAGGAGGTGGCCTGGCTGCTCTTGAAGGGGGTGAGCCTCCAGGACATCGGCGCTGCGCGCAACACGAGCCCGCGCACCGCCCGCGATCAGGCCAGCGCCGTCTACCGCAAGGCCGGCGTGGCAGGCCGCGCCGAGCTCTCCGCCCTCCTGCTCGACGTGGCGACCGAGGCCTAACGAGCGGCGGGGATGGCGCTCTCACGCTCCAGCAGCAGCTCGCGGGGGGGCAGCGGCTTTCGCCCGGCCATCTGGTCGAGGTACTCGTGGTGGAAGTAGTAGGGCTGCAGATCGGCCGGCACCACCGACAGCAGCGCCTTGTTGTAGGCCGGCAGCAGGTACCAGGGCACGTTGAAGTTGGCGTGGTGCTCGAAGTGGTAGTTGATGTTGAAGGGCGAGAGCAGCGGCGACAGCGGGTAGAAGTAGGTGCGGCTGCGCAGGAGCGGGTCGGGCTCGGTGTTGAGGCCGTTGCTGTGCTCCTGGGTCTTCTTCAGGCTGTTGCACATGCTCAGCACCTGAAAGCCCAACACCAGGGACACCAGCACGGCGGGCGACAGCGTCCAGGCGATGTACCAGATCGGCGCCCAGAAGAGCAGGCCGAGCACGGTGCGCAGCAAGCGGCCGGGGTAGCGCGACGAGGGGTTGTAGGCGACGAAGCTGAGCGGCACGAGAGAGAGCACCGCCAGCACCTTGTAGAGGCGCGCCCCGTGCAGGGGGTCGCCGTCCTGGGGGTCGTCGGGCTCGCAGGGGCGCAGGTGGTGGGTCAGATGCCCCTTCTCCCAGTGGGTGACATACTCGGTCATGAAGGGGACGGCGGCGAAGCGGCCGATCCAGTGGTTCAGGCGGTGGGTCTGCTCGGGCTTGTCGGCCAGCACGAACATGTCGTGGCTGCACTCGTGGATGACCAACACAAAGGTGCCGAAGTAGAGCGCGCCAAAGAGCACCGACGCCACGGGGATGTAGACCGGGGCTGGAATCAGGGGCCCGACGGCCATCAGCGCGGCGCCCAGGGCCAACACAAGGGCGAAGGAGCCCAGGTTGATCAGGTTGTGACGGATGCGTGGCTGTTTGCGGGCATGAAAGGGCATCCCCGCCGCCATCACTGCCTTCATCCACGTTGTGCGCGTCATCCAGGTCTCCATGCGACACGCACCCTTACGCCGCGCGGGGGCAGATGGCCCACCCCCGAACCGCTAATTGACCAACCGGGGTCAGCCCGCCGTGAGGACGAGCGGGGCC
>JBEIQK010000950.1:0-2298 GCA_040376505.1 Alphaproteobacteria bacterium
CCGGCCCTTTCCGGCGCTGGAGGTCGTGCTCTCGGTGGGAGCGCACCTGCTGGTCGGCGGCGTGCTGCTGGCCGCCGACGCCTTTGTGTCGCCCGCGCCGCCGCTGATCGATCCGGACATGGTGATGGAGGTGACAAGCCTCTCGGCCTTGCCGCGCCCGACCAGCGCCATCGCCCAGAAGCCCGAACACACTCCCGAGCCGCCGCCCCCCGAGCCAGAGCCCGAGGCCGCCCCGCCGCCGCCCGAGCCCGAGGCCGAGCCCGCGCCGCCGCCGCCCAAGCCCCCCGAGATGGCCCTCCCCGACCCCAAGAAGAAGGAGGAGCCGAAGAAGAAAGAGGACCCGAAGAAGAAGGAAGAGCCCGCCAAGGCCGCCCCGGTGCAGAGCCGCGAAGACGCCCGCGCGCAGCTGCTCAACCAGGCCCGAAAAGAGGCGCTGCTGCGCGATCTCGGCACCCCCGAGGGCACCGAGAACCGGCCCCGCACCGATCCCAACGGCGTCGACCCCGACAAGGCCCTGTTTGGCACCCAGGGCGGCAAGCCGGTCGACCCCGAGCTGGCCCGCTACTACGAGTCCTGCAAAAAGGCCATCAGCGCCAACTGGACGCCGCTGCCCACCACCGTCTCGGCCCACCCCGACTACAAGGTCGGCATGATGGTCACCATCCAGCCCGACGGCACCCTGGAGCGGCTGAAGACCGTCAACAAGTCCGCCGACGCCAGCTTCAACCGCTCGGTGGAGCTGGCGGTCGACAAGACCGGCAAGTGCGGTCCGCCGCCCAGCAAGTTCCACGCGGGACTTCAGAAGGGCATCCCCATCGAATTTGTCGCCTCGGAGAAGAAGTGAGCCCCCGAATCCTCTCCCCTCGCCTCCTCGTCGCGGCAGCGCTCCTGCTCCTCCCGGCCACCGGCCCCGCCCAAGAGGCCGAGCAGCTCGCCGGCTTCACGGTCGCCTCTCAGCCTGGACAGACCCGCCTCGCCATCGCTGTGCCCAAGCCGGTGGGCGGCGCCGCCGAGTCCGCGGAATTCTATGAAGTCCTGGCCCGTGATCTGGAGCTCTGTGGATGGTTCACCGTCCTGCGCCCGGAGGCCTACATTGAGCCCAACGGCACCGGCGTGGCCCCGGGGCAGTTCAAGTACGAAGACTGGGATGTGGTGGGCGCCGCCGTGTTGGGCAAGACCACGCTCACCAACAACGGCGGGCGACTGACCAGCGAGGTCTGGGTGTACGATGTGCCCGGTCGGCGCAAGCTCGACGCCCGCAGCTTCTCGGGCGCCGCCACCAGCAGCCGGGTGCTGGCCCACAAGGCCGCCAACGCCATCATCTTCGCGGTAACCGGCAAGCAGGGCCCCTTCAACACCCGCTTCGCCGTGGCCGGGGCCTTTGGCAAGAACCGCAACAAAGAGATCTACACGGTCGACTTTGATGGGCACGGGCTCTCGGCGGTCACCAAGAACGGCTCGATCAACCTGCAGCCCGCCTGGGACCCGACCGCGAGCCGCATCGCTTTTACCAGCTACCTCTCGGGCACCCCCGATCTGTATATCGCCGACCTCGGGAAGGGGCGCATCACCCGCGTCAGCGCCCGCTCGGGCCTCAACACCGGTGGCTCCTTCTCGCCCCGCGGTGGCCTGCTGGCGATCACCCTCTCGCCGGGCGGCGACCCTGATCTGTTCACAATTGATCCCACCACCGGCGCCGAGGTTGGGCGACTGACCCGATCACCCGGCATCGACGTGTCGGCCTCCTGGTCGCCCGATGGGAGCCAGTTCGCCTTTGTCAGCGATCGCACCGGCTCGCCCCAGATCTACATCGCCAACGCCGACGGCTCCGGCGCCCGGCGGGTGTCCTTCCAGGGTGGCCAGAACACCGATCCGGCCTGGTCTCCCGACGGCAGCAAGATCGCCTACGTCAGCCGCGACGGCGGCTTTGACATCTTCACCGTCAACGTCGACGGCACCGGCGTCACCCGCATCACCCAGAGCAAAGGCGACAACGAGGACCCCTCCTGGAGCCCCGACGGCTACTACATCGCCTTCAGCTCGACCCGCACGGGCAGCGCCCACATCTGGATGAGCACCGCCGACGGCGCCTACCAGGTTCAGCTCACCAAGGGCGGCGGCGGATATACAAACCCAGTCTGGTCACCGGCGCTGGCCTGGTAGGAGAGCGCCGTGAACCGCGCGTCCATCGACATTGGCAGCAATTCCCTCCTCCTCCTCGTGGTCGACTCCGAGGGGGTGACCCTGCACGATGAGGCCCGGGTGGTCAGCCTGGGCAAGGGGCTTGGCGATCGGGGC
>JBEIQK010000408.1:0-5814 GCA_040376505.1 Alphaproteobacteria bacterium
CGCCGCCGCCGAGCGCGCCAAGGCCCCGCCGGCCGACACCCCCGCCGGGCGGGCGGTGCTGGCGATGGACGAGGGCCGTCTCGTGGAAGGAGAGGCCCTGGCCGAGGCCGCGCTCGCCGAATCGTCCGATGATCGCGAGCAGATCATCGCCCTGCTGGCCCTCGCTCGCCTGCCCCACCGCCGCGACGAGGCCCTCGACCGCGCCCTGCTCCAGGCCGACGCCTCAGGCGACATGAACCTCGTCACCGCCGTCGCCCACGCCCTGCGCGCCGCGGGGCGGCCGGCCTCTGTACGCGAGTTCTGATCGGCCCGGGCGCCGGCTTCACCGATCCGGCCGCCTCGCGCGTTGCCGGCCCCCCGCCGGGCCGGGTACGGTGCGCGCCTGGAGGTGTCCATGAACCCGGTGACCAACCTGAAGCTCCTCGGCCTGCTCGGCCTGCTCGGCGTCCTCTCCGCCTGCGCCGACAAGGGCGCCTCCGACGACACCAGCCCCTCCGGCGAGGCCGACGCCGACGCCGACAGCGACGCAGACACCGACGCCGATTCGGACGCCGACGCCGATTCGGACGCCGATTCCGATTCCGACGCCGACAGCGACGCCGATTCGGACGCCGACACCGACGCAGACCCCGATGTCACCAACCCGATGGTCGCCCTCGACAGCCCCGCCGACGGCGCGGTGATCGGCGTCCTGACCCCGGTGACGGTCTCGGCCAGCGACGAGACCAGCCTCGCCACGGTGAGCCTCCAGGTGGACGGGGTCGAGGTCTGGACCGGCGCCGAGCCCCAGGCCTACGACCTCGACCCCGAGGCCATCGCCGACAGCGGCGAGCACCGCCTGCTCGCCACCGCCACCGACAGCAGCGGCAACACTGCCACCGCCGAGCTCACCGTGGTGGTCGACAAGGCCGCCCCGATCCCCGATCTCACCTACCCGGCCGAGGGCGACACCCTGTCGGGCGTAGTCACCATCACGGGCACCCTGTGGGATGACACCGCCCTCCTCTCCGGCGAACTGCTCATCGACGGCGTTGTCGCCACCACGGTCTCGGGCACCTCGCTCTCCTACGACTGGGACACCGCCGGCCTCTCCTTCGGCGTGCACAGCCTGATGCTGCGCGCCATCGACGGCCTTGGCACCACGGTGACCGAATCCATCGTGGTCTATGTCGACAATCCGCCGGTGATCACCATCCTCAATCCGGCCGACGGCGACACCGTCGCCGCCGATGTGGATGTGCAGGTCGATGTGTTCGACGACGAGGCAGTCTCGATGGTCGAGCTGCGCATCGGCGGCGACTCGGTCGACATCGTCTACGCGCCCCCCTACGACTTTGTCTGGAACACCTGCGACCACGAAGACGGGCCCCAGACCATCAACATCTACGCCTGGGACGACTCCGAGAACATGAGCCTGTCCTCGATCGCCGTCACCACCCTCAACGTCGACGCCGACGGCGACCTCTACTCGGAGGTCTGCGGCTTCGACTGCGACGACACCGACCCCTCCGTCTACCCGGGCGCCGTCGAGACCTGGTACGATGGCATCGACAGCGACTGCGGCAGCGACTCCGACTACGACGCCGACGGCGACGGCTTCGACGCCCTCGCCTGGAGCGGCGCCGACTGCGACGACACCGACGCCACCATCAGCCCGAGCGGCACCGACACGCCGGGAGACGGCATCGATCAGGACTGTTCAGGTGCCGACGCCCCCACGCCGGCCGACGACCTGCTCTCGGGCGAGCTGCTGGTCACCGAGATCGCCTACGACCCCCTCACCGGCGACGACAACTACTGTGAGTGGTTCGAGATCTACAACAACACCACCTTCACCATCGACGTCTACGGCCTCGTCGTGTCCGACGACGATGCGGGCAGCACGGGCACCATCACCACCCATGGCGAGCTGGCGTCGGGCGAGTTCGCGATCCTGGCCAAGTCGGACGAGACCACCTTCGCCGCCAACTGCCCCGAGCTGTACAGCGTCTTCGACCCCCTCGCCTACTACGGCACGAAGATGGCGCTGGGCAACAGCGGCGATCCGCTCTTCCTCAAGACCTCCGCCGGCCTCGTGATCGACGACACGCCGACCTGCTCCACCCTGTGGGACAACTGCCAGCTCGATTCGGCCGTGCTCGACAGCGGCATCGCCCCCGGCGCCCTGGTGGAGACCGCCAACGACCTGCTCGCCGACTGGTGCGCCAGCTCCACGGCCTTCGCGACCGACGCGGTGGACAGCTCCAAGATCGACAGGGGCACCCCCGAAGCGTACAACGACGTCGGCTGCCCCTGACCGCCCCCCTCGCGCCGAGCCCCCATGTCACAGCCCCCTTCGCCCTTCGATGAGTCCGATCTGCCCGAGATCATCACCGAGGAGCTGGGGGTGCTGCGGGCGGTGATCCCAGCCCTGCTGGCCCTGCAGGACGAGGAGCGCGAGGCCGCCCGCACCCACCACAGCCACGCGGTGGAGATGTACAGAGAGTGGCGCGACGCCCTGGGCGACCGGGCCCAACGCGAGGCCTACGAAGAGGCGATGGTGGAGGCCGCCCGGCGCAAGGCCGTTCATGCCACCGCCAACCGGGCCCGCGAGGTGCCCCTCGGCAGCCCCTACTTTGCGCGCCTGCAGCTCAAAGAGAAGAAGCGAAGCCAGCAGGTGCTCCTCGGAAAGGTGGGCGTGGTCGATCGCCGCGTGGCCATCGTCGACTGGCGCAATGCGCCGATCAGCCGGCTCTACTACGACTATGAAGAGGGCGAGGAGTACGAGGAGGAGTTCGGCGGCAGCGCGCGGGAGGGGATCGTTCACCGCAAGCGCCGCGTGGACATTCACGACGGACAGCTCCAAGAAGTCGCCGCCGGCGAGACCGTCCTGCGCCGCAACCGCAAGGGCCAGTACACCCACCCCGACGCCGCCAAGGGCGAGCGCGAAGACCACCGTCTGCCCGACATCGTCTCGCTGATCACCCGCGACCAGTTCCACGTGATCACCCGCCCCGAGGCCGGCGTGGTGCTGCTCCGCGGTCGGGCCGGCTCGGGCAAAACCACGGTGGCCCTGCACCGGGTGGCCTGGCTGCACTACCAAGACCCCGAACGCTTTCGCGGCGACAAGGTGCTGGTGGTCATGTTCAACAAGGCCCTGCAGACCTACATCTCGCGGGTGCTGCCCGACCTGGGCCTGGAGGGTGTGCCGGTCGAGACCTTTCACGGTTGGGCCGGTCGCATGCTCAAGGCCGGGGGCTTTCAAGGCAGCTTTCGAGCCGCCGCGGGCAAGGGTCAGTCGGCGGCGAGGCTCAAGCGCCACCCGGCGATTGAGTCCTTGCTCCAGCTCAAGATCGTCCAGCTCGCCGAGAAGACCGAGGAGTGGCTGGCCAGTCAGATCACCGCCGCCACCCAGGCCCGCTGGGAGGCCACCGCCGGCGCCGGGCTCAGCCGGGCCGGGGCCTTCCGCCGCCTCGCCCCCGAGCTGCCGATCTGGCCGCGGCTTCAGGCCCGCCTGCTCGACCACAGCCGCGACCTGTACGCGCTGTTTGACGACGAAGACGCCGTCCGCGCCTGCCTCCCCGCCGAGCTGCACCGCCAGATCGCCGCCGCCCGCGAGCACCAGGCCGCCTCGGCCGCCGACAGCGCCTTCGACTGGGAAGACGCCGCGATCCTCCTGCGACTGGGGCAGATGAAGCGCCAGCTCGATCCCGCTCTGCCCTGCCCCTGGGCCGGCGTCTACGCCCACATCGTCATCGACGAGGCCCAGGACCTGAGCACCGTGGAGATCCAGGCCCTGGTGGAGGCCACCGACGCCGGCCGATCGGTCACCATCGCCGGCGACCCCGCGCAGAAGATCCTGGCCGACGCCCAGTTCGAGGGCTTTGAGCAGCTCCTCCAGCGCCTCGCCGGCGGCCTCACCATGCGCCTCGACGCCCTGAACGTGGGCCACCGCTCCTCGCGGGAGATCATGGCCCTCGCCCTGCAGGCCATCGATAAAATCGAAGACCCCCGTCTGATCGCCAGTCGGGACGGCGCGCCGGTGGAGTGGATCGAGGAGGGCGACGCCGTGGCGCAGGTGGCGGCGGCCCTGTCGGCCTTTCGGGCCGAGCGACCCCGCGCCTTCGTCGCTGTGCTGGCCCGCGGAAAGGGCGCCGCCGACGACTGGGCCCGCCGCCTCCACGAGGTCGGCCTGCCCGATGTGCGGCGGGTCTCGCGGGCCGACTTCAGCTTCACGCCCGGGGTGGTGGTGAGCAATGTCCACCAGGTCAAGGGCCTGGAGTTCGATGGCGTCGTGCTGATCGAGCCCAAGGACTTTGGCCTCAACGACCGCCAGCTCCTGCATGTGGCGCTGACCCGCGCCGCCGACCGGCTCTGGGTGGTGGCCACCCGGGGTCGGGGCGTGCTGCGCCGGGCTTGAGGGCCCGCCTGTATCGCCCCGGTGTACGCAAATTCCCCGCAAAGGCGCGCGGCCGGCGCCCATCCGGGGGTACAACCGCAGGCATGAACTCCCGCACCCTCCTCTTCCTCTTCCTGGCTGCCTGCGCCTCTGGCAAGGCATCCGTCGATGACAACACCGGCGACGTCACGGACGGCGCGGATGGCGCAGACGGCGCAGACGGCGCAGACGGCGGCGTGGACGGCACCGAGCCCACCGCCGCCTTCACGGTGTCGCCCGACGCGGTCGAAGTGCCGGTCTTCTTCGTGGGCCAGACCCACGAAGAGGTGCTGACCATCACCAACACCGGCGATGCGGCCCTGTCGCTGTCAGCCTCGGTGGCGAGCGGCAAGCCCGAGGCCTGGTTCCTCGACCTGGGCGACCCGGCCCCCACCGCCGGCGGCACCGCGGAGCTGCGGGTGGCCATCGTGCCGCCCGACTGGGGCAATTACGACTCCACCGTCACCGTCACCGACGCCACCAGCGGTGAGACGGTCGCCGTGCCCTTCACCGTCTCTGTGCAGATCGACGCCGACGGCGATGGCTACGGCAGCGCCGAGACCGGCGGCGGCGACTGCGATGACGCCAACCTGGAGGTCAACCCCGGCGTGGAGGAGACCTGGTACGACGGCATCGACTCCAACTGCGACGGCGCCGATGACTTCGATCAGGACGGCGACGGCGTGCAGGTCGATGAGGACTGCGATGACCTCGACGCCACCGCCTTCCCCGGCAACACCGAGGAGTGGTACAACGGCGTCGACAACGCCTGCGACGGCGGCAGCGACGACGACCAGGACGGCGATGGCTACGACATCGGCGAGGATTGCGACGACCTCGACGCCACCATCAACCCGGGCGTCGATGAGGTCTGGTACGACGGCATCGATCAAAACTGCGACGGGGCCAACGACGACGACCAGGACGGTGACGGCTACGTGCTGGCCAGCGACTGCGACGACACCAACCCCGAGGCGTATCCGGGCGCCGACGAGATCTGGTACAACGGCATCGACGAGGGCTGCGACGGCGGCAACGACTACGATCAGGACGGCGACGGGGTGGACTACCCCACCGACTGCAATGACACCGACCCCACCGTGACCGGCCCCGTGCCCGAGGTGGTGGACGGCATCGACAATGACTGCAGCGGCTACATCGATGACTTCACGGTCACCGACATGGATGCCGGCGTGGTGTACGGTGCGTCGAGCCAGGCCATCGGCAACAACTTCAACCTGTCGATCGGCGGCGACATGGACGAAGACGGCGGTGAAGACCTCGCCATTGGCTCCACTGCCAACACCACCGGCTATGTCTGGGTCCTCGACGGATCGGCGATGGTGGGCGCCAACGGCGTGGTCACCAACTACGACACCGCCCAGGTCACCGGCGCC
>JBEIQK010000339.1:0-6592 GCA_040376505.1 Alphaproteobacteria bacterium
CAACGACTGCGACACCCTCGTCGACGACGCCGACAGCAGCCTCGACAAGAGCACCGCCACCACCTGGTACCCCGACGCCGACACCGACGGCTATGGCGCCTCCTCCAGCGGCACGGCGGCCTGCAGCCGTCCGGCGGGCCACCTGACGGGGGGCGGTGACTGCAATGACAGCAACAGCAGCATCAACCCGGCGGCCTCAGAGACCTGCAACGGCACCGACGACGACTGCGACGGCAGCACCGACGAGGGGCTCACCACCGCCAGCTACTCGATGAACACCACGAGCCCGAGCGGCTCGTGTAATGGCAACGCCAACCGCTATGGCACCATCACGGTCTGTGGCTGCCCCACCGTCGACATCGTCGGGGCCTTCTACGACTACTCCGACGGCAGCAGCGGGCAGGTGGTGGGGGTGAGCACCGGGGCCCAGAGCTTCGCCCTCACCTGGGATGACTGTTCCAGTGGCTGCGACTGCGACCTCGACATCGCGGCCAGCACGAGCTGGAGCGCCAGCAAGTCGGGCACCACCCTCACCGTGACGGTGAGCAGCTCGGTCACCGGCTACTCGGCGGGCAACTCGCTGGGCGCGGGCTACACCATCACCAGCTACGGCACCTACCTGGACAGCGGCACCACCCGCACCTTCACCTACGCCTGCTCCTACTGCTGGAGCCGTCGGAGCCCTCCGAGGCGCGGGGTCTCGGTTGGGGGGCCCTGGCCCTGATGATCCTCGTCGCCCTCCGTCTTCTGTGGACAGAGGGCCTGCTGGCCAGCGAGCGGGCAGAGATCTACGGTCATGCCTGGGTGGTCTGGTGGCATGCCGAGGCCCTGCCGGCCTGGCCCGACGGCCCGGGCGCCCTGCTCTCGCCGGCGCGGGACTGGCCGGTGATCGATCGCATCCCCACCTTCGGAATGGCGCTGCTGGCCAGGGTCGTGGGGCTGGTGTCGGCGATCAACCTCTACCTCGTTGGCTGTGTGGGCCTCGCCTTCCTCGGCGGCGCCTCGTTGGCGCGGCGGCTGGGCGGAGATGCCTGGGTCGGCGGGCTGGCCCTGGGGCTCTGTCCCGCCTTCCTGGGGGTCTTGCAGAGCGGCCTCACCGAAGATGGCCTCGTGGGGCTCGTGGCCCTCTGCTACGCCCTGCTCCTCAGCCGCTCCACCGGCGATCGCCTCGCGGCGGGGGCCCTGTTGGGGCTGCTGGCCTGGTGCGGCCCGGTCCTGGCCTGGTACGCCGGGCTCGGCTTTGTCGGGCTGCTGGCGACGCGGGTTTTGCGGGATGGCGTGCGGGCGAGCCTGCTGGCGCTGGTGCCGGCGGCGGCGGTGGGGCTGACGGCCCTTTGGGGCCTGGGGGCGCGCCTGAGCGGGGTCGGCCACCGCTACGGCGCCCAGGCGGCGATGGCCGAACCCCTCTGGCGACTGAACCCCTGGCGTGGGGTGGATCTGGCCAGCCTGCTGACGCCCCTGCGCCCCGACCTTGGCGAGGCGCTGGTGCGCGAGCATCCAGGCTACATCGGCCTTGTGGTGCTGGGGCTCGCGCTTTGGGGCGGCCGGGGGCGCTACCTGCTGCTCGCGCTCCTCTTTGCGGTTCTGTCCTTGGGTCGCGAGCTCTCCTTCGCCGGAGAGCCGCTTGGGCTGCCCAATCCTGTGGCGATGGCCTTGCTGTCGCTGCCGGGCGGCGCGCTGCTCAATCACCTCGGGCGGGCGCTGGTGGTGGGTGGGGTCTTCTTCGCGGCGGCGGCGGCGGTGGCGGCCGGGCGGCTCTCGGGGCGGCGGCTGCTGGCGGTCCGCCTCGCGCTCCTCGTCGACCTGACCCTGCTGAGCCCGATGCGGCTCCCCTTTCCCGGGGCGCCGACGGCGCCGCCCGACGCGACGGCGGCCCTCGCGACCTTGCCGGCGGGGCCCCTGCTGGTGCTGCCGATCGGGGGGCCCGGGATCCACCCCCAGCGGCCGCTCTTCGACCAGAGAGCGCATGGGCGCACGCTCTTCGTAGATCCGAACAGCGGCCGGCCCCCCGAGGTGCTGCGGTCGGGCGAGACCGGGCGCTGGCTCAGCTCGCTGGGTCAGCCGAGCCCCGCGCCGCCGCCAGCGACCTTTGAGCCGCCGCCGGGGGTGGCGGCGATGCTGGTGGCGCCCGCCCAGGTTGCAGCGGTGGAGGCGGTGGTCGGCCCTCCCGATGCGCGGGGGGCCGACGGCAGCGCGGTCTGGAGCCTGTCTTCGCCTACTTCACCGCCTTGAGGGCATCGCAGTCGATGGCGCCGGTGACGACGCCCACGGCACCCTGGTAGCGGGCGCCCTTGGCCATGCCTGACCAGGTCTTCTGGGGCAGGTCGCAGCGGTGCTCCTTCTGGTCGCCGGCGCTGGTGAGCAGCACGGTGTAGGTCTCGCTGCGCTTGCCTTCCCGCTCGCAGCCCAGGCAGCTCCCCTCCTGGCGGATTCCGGCGTCGGGCCAGGTGGGCTTGTCGCCGAGGCCCTTGCCAGCGGCCTTCTCGGTGCGGTCGACCGTCCACTTCTCAACGCTGTAGCGGCACCACTGATCCTGGGTGGCCACGTCGCGGTACTTCGTGTGGCACTCCTTGACCTGATCGAAGGTGCCGTCGCCCTTGTCGACCCGCTTGGTCTGGCACTCTTCGCCGTCTTCGACCTTCTTCGTGCCGCGGTCTTTCTCACGGCAGGAGAGGTCGGTGGCGCCGCGGGGCACCTCATCCTGCCAGGCCTCCTCCTTCACCACCGCGTTCTTCTCGACGGCGATGGTGCGCTCCCAGCGGTGGCCGGCGACGGTGAAGGCGTCTTCCTTCTTCCAGAGCAGCACCACCAGCAGCACGGCGATGAGGCCCATCACCAGGGCGCCGCAGCCGATCATCTTCCAGGGGATGCCGCCGCTGGGGGCGGGCTCGGGCGGCGGCTTGGGGGCCTTGGCGGCCTTGTGCTCGGCGGTGGCGGCCTTGGCGCTATCGGCGGCGTGGGCGGCGCCCTCGGCGGCGGACTGGGTCTGGCGGAGGCGGACGGCCTTGGCGCCCTCGGTGAGGGGGGCCCCGCAGGTGACGCAGAACTCGGCCTTGGCGGCGTTGGGGGCTTCGCAGGCGCTGCAGACGAGGTCGGCGCCATGGTAGGGGTGGTCTTCCACGGCGATCTTGTTGTCGTCATCGGGGAAGTAGCGGCGGGCGGGGTCTTGGGGCGAGCCGCAGCCGGGGCAGTGACGGTGTTCGAGGCCGAGCAGCTTCTCGGCGCCGCAAAAGGGGCAATCCCAAAGCATCTGGTAGCGGCCTTGGTTCTCGGTGCGCATGGGGTCTCCGCCGTGAGGTGGTCGGGGCCTATCTTCGGTCAGCCAAGCCTTCACCCTTCGGCGATCTTGCGCGCCCGGCGCGGCTCCTGGTTAGGTCGGGCGGGCCTTCGGGCCGGAGTCGTGGATGAAGCTGAGCGGAGTCGTGGCGGTGGTGACGGGGGCGGCCAGCGGCATCGGGGAGGCCTTGGCGCGGCAGCTCCACGCCAAAGGCGCCCGGCTCGTGATCTGCGACGTCCAGGCGGCGCCCCTGCAGGCGCTGGCCGCGGCGCTGCCGGGCAGCCTCGCCCGGGTGGTCGACGTCTCCTCGCGCGAGGCGGTCTTTGCCCTGGCGGCGGAGGTGGAGGCGACGCTGGGCGGAGCCGGCCTGCTCATCAACAACGCAGGCCTCACCGTGGTCGGCGCCTTTGAAGACCACAGCGCCGCCGACTGGGAGCGGGTGATGGGGGTCAACTTTGGCGGCGTGCTCTACGGCTGCCAGGCCTTTCTGCCGCAGCTTCAGCGGCAGCGGGAGGGCTGGATCGTCAACATCTCGAGCATCTTCGGCATCGTCGGCGTGCCGGGGCAGAGCGCCTACTGTGCGAGCAAGTTCGCCGTGCGCGGGCTCTCCGAGGCGCTGGCTGAAGAGCTGCGGGGCACCTCGGTGGGGCTGACGGTGGTGCATCCGGGCGGCGTGCGCACCAACATCGTCAACCTGGCGCGGGTGGGCGAAGGGGTCTCCCATGGGGCGCTCTCCAAGCGCTTCGCGAAGTTGGGCATGGCGCCAGAGCGGGCTGCGGGGATGATCCTGAGCGCGGTCGAGGCGGGCCAGCGCCGGCTGCGGGTGGGGCCAGACGCCATCGTGATGGACTGGGCGCGCCGGCTCTTTCCGGAGTGGGGCAATGAGGTGGCGGTGGAGCTGATGGGCCGGGCGATGGGCCTGCCGCGGCGCCTGCTGGAAGCGCGCCGGGCCGAGCGGGGCGGCGGCGGGGTGGGCTGACCCGACCTGGGGTGTGTCCACGGGTTTGGGCGGTCGACCCTCCGAGGAGCGGCGCCCTCACCGACCATCGGCTCAGCCCAGGTTCGCCGCGACGGCGTTGGCCACAAGGTGGGAGAAGGCCATCACCGTGAGATCGGTGTCGACGCCCAGGCTCGTGGGGAAGACGCTGGCGTCGGCGATGTAGACGTTGTCGGTGTCGTGGAGCCGATGGTCCATGCCCACCACGCCCTCCTTCTCGGTGGCGCCCATGCGCGCGCCGCCGCCGATCTGGCCGCTGCGCAGGGGCAGGGCGCCGGGCTGGTCGGAGAGAGCGGCCACCGCGGCGGCGATCTCGCTGGGGTCGCGCACGCGGGTGTCGCGGGCGTCGCCAAAGAGGACCTCGGTGGCCCCCGAGGCCAGCAGCAGGGCGGCCTGGCGCGCCAGGGCGTCGAGGAGGCGCAGGCGGTTGAGGCCGCGCATGGGGGCTTCGATCCGGCGGCGCTCGTCCTTCAGGGTGAGGCGGCCCTCCTCGGCGTCGTCGAGGGTGGCCAGGGTGCCGCCGATGCGCGGGAAGCGGCGCATCAGGGTCTCATGGCTGGGGCCGTGACCGGGCAGGGCGGCGGCGAGGGTGGCCGGGTGGGCCTGGTGCGCGGTGATGCCGAAGCCGCCGCCGGTGTAGGCGCCCTGCTCGCCGAAGGGGGCGCTGCGCTCGGTGCCGGCGGCGGGGTCGTGGCGGGAGGTGCGGAACTCCTCGATGCTCCAGGCGGCGGGGATGTTGCGCCACTGGCCGACATCTTCGGGGAAGAGGCCGAAGACCGCGCTGGTGGGGTTGAACCACAGGTGCTCGCCCACATGGGGGTGGCGGTCGCCCAGGCCGAGGCGGCGCAGGAAGGTGGGGGTGCCGATGCCGCCGGCGGCCAGGATGAAGGCGCGGGCCTCGACCCGGAAGGCGGAGCCGGTGGGCTGCCCGTTGAAGCGGTTGACCACCTTGACGACGAGGTAGTCAAAGCGCCGCTTCTGGGCCAGGAGCATGTCGGCGTGGCAGTCGGCGTAGATGCGGGCGCCGGCGTTGATGGCCCGGGGCAGGTAGCTCACCAGCATCGACTGTTTGGCGTCGTAGACGCAGCCCTGGCTGCAAAAGCCGCTCTTCTGGCAGTTCTTGCGGGCGTGGGGCACCCGCTCGGCCCGCCACCCGAGCGCGCGGGCCCCCTCGAAGAGCCGGGCGTTGAGCGGGTTGGTGTGGGCGTCGTCGGCGAGGCTGACGCCGAGGCTGGCCTCGATCTCCCCGTAGGCGGTGGCGAGGTCCTGGGCGGCGTGGCCGGTGACCCCGAAGCGGTCGGCCCAAAGGCGGAGGCGCGCTTCGGGGGCGCGTTGGGCGGTGGCCCAGCCGGCGACCGAGGAGCCGCCGACATTGTTGCCATGGCGCAGGGTGAGGCCGCGGTCGTCGCTGTGGAGCTGCCCCCGGTCGCCGAACAGGCGCGGGGTCATGTGCAGCTCGCGCTGGTCGAAGTCGCGTGCGGGGTGGTAGTAGCCGCCCTGATCGAGGATGAGCACGGAGTAGCCGCGCTCGGCGAGCAAGGCTGCGGCCACGGCGCCGCCGACGCCCGAGCCGATGACGCAGATGTCGACCACGTCGGCGTTGGAGCCATCGGCGATGGCGCGCTCCATCGCCGGCCCTTCGATGATCATGGCGCGCGGCCCTCTCGAATGTTGGTGTAGGCGATCTGGGCGGGGTCGGGGTGAACGACGTCGACCAGCGGGCCCTCGTAGCCGATGAAGAGCCAGACCTCGGGGTTGGCGTAGGCGATGAAGTGCACCAGCCGCTTTAGGATCAGCACGGCGCTGACGGTCATGTCGGGGCCGTGGTCGATGATGTCGTCGAGCAGGGTGGCGCGCAGTTGGGGCACCAGGCCGCTGAAGCGGGTGGGCCGGCCCAGCAGCAGGGGCGAGTGCTCGAGGATCTGGAGCAGGGCCCGGAGCTCGGCCCGCACGTCGGCGTCGGCGGCCCAGGCCTCCATGTCGATGCGGCGGTGGACCCCCAACTCGAGCCCGGGCGGGAAGGTCTCATCGCCGGGCAGCAGGACCTCGATCAAGGCCCGCAGCACCGACCACTCCTTGGCCGACAGGAACACCGGGCCGTCGGCGCCGGGCTCGGGGTAGCCGGTCTCCAGCCAGGCATAGCCCCCGGCGGCCAGGACGGCGGCGAAGCCGGTGGCGCCCAGGATGCCCGTCAACAGGTTTCTGCGGGAGGGGTTCATGGCGTCCGGGACCGGCGGCGCGGGGCCGGGTGAGGGGGAGCGGCGGCTCGCTGCGGGCGTGCAGGGGGCGCGCGCTCCCTCATCGGACCTCGCCGGGCC
>JBEIQK010000896.1:0-2507 GCA_040376505.1 Alphaproteobacteria bacterium
CTCCACCGGCGGCACCGGCCTCACCGGGCGCGATGTCACCCCCGAGGCCATCGAGGCGCTCTACGAAAAGGCCATCCCCGGCTTTGGCGAGCTCTTTCGCTTTCTCTCCTATGCGAAGATCGGCACCAGCACGATTCAATCGAGGGCGACGGCCGGGGTGGCCGGCGGCACCTACCTCTTCGCCTTGCCGGGCTCGCCCTCGGCCTGCCGCGACGCCTGGGACGACATCCTCGTTCACCAGCTCGACGCCCGGTACCGCCCCTGCAATTTTGTCGAGATCATGCCCCGCCTCTCCGAGCACATCCGCCGCGGGTAGCCTTGTCGCAGGGCCCGCATCGTGCGACGATCGCGCGGCATGTTCCTCACCCTCCCCGCACGCACGCTTTGCTCCCGCCTCCTCTCGATGGGGCTCCTCGCCCTGGCGCTGGGGGCCCCGCCCGCGGAGGCCGCGGAGGGCGCCGTGCCTCCCGCGGTTGACCCGGCGCTCCGCACCGGCGAGAAGGCGCCCAAAGACATCGCCCTGGTGATCGGCAACGAGGGCTATGCCACGCTCCCGCAATTCGATCGCGGGATGGACGACGCCCGGGCGATGCGCGACTGGCTGCAAAACAGCCGCGGGGTCAACAAGAAGGCCATCTACGCCCTGCAAGACGCCAACCGCGAGGCGATCCTGAAGGAGGCCAAGAAGGCGGCCGGCAAGGTCAAGAGCGGCGGCACCGTCTGGATTTACTTCGCGGGCCATGGCGCCACCGGCGAAGACGGCAAGCGCATGCTCCTTGGCGCCGACGCCGGGGCGGGCAACCTCGCTGCCCGCGGCGTGCGCCTCGAAGAGCTGACCGACCTCTTCTTGAAGCCGCGCAAGGCCGAGCGGGTGATCGTCATCCTCGACGCCGGCTTCGGCAACACCGGCCGCGACGGCCTCGAGCTGATCCCCGGCCGCACTGTGAAGGCGCCTTCCCCGCTCGGGCCCACCGACGAGCGCCTGACCGTGTGGCTGGCCAGCCAGGACGATCAGCCCGCCTGGCTCTACCCGCCGGCCCGGCACGGCCTCTTCACCTGGTCGGTGCTGGGCGCCCTGCGCGGCTGGGCCGACGGCGAGCTTGACGGCGAGCGCGACGCCCGGGTCAGCCTCGACGAGGCCCAGGCCCTGGTCGCCCGCACGGTCACCGCGCTGGGCCGGCCGGCCGCGCCCTCCACAGAGCGCCGCCCCGATCCCGCCGGCTGGGTGCTGGTGCAAGGCAAGGGCCTCGAAGGGGGGCCCACCGCCGCCGCCCTCGACCAGCTCGGCCGCGAAGACCTCAGCCGTCGCCGCGCCGAGGTCGAGCAGCGGGTGCGCCAGGAGGCCGCCGCCTTCTGGGCCGACACCCAGGCCATGGCCAACACCGGCAGCAACGAGGGCCGCGCCGCCCTCGAGGCCTACATCGCCGAGTTCGGCAACGCGCGCGTCACCTTGTCCTGGGCCCTGCCGATCGCCGAGGTGGCCGAGGCCCGCCGCAAGCTGGCCACCTACGGCATGACCGCGGTGGCCGCCGTCACAGCACCGCCCCCCGAGCGTGTGGTGACGCCGCCGCCGCCGGAGCGCGTGGTGACGCCGCCGCCCCCCGAACGGGTGGTGACGCCGCCGCCCCCCGAGCGGGTGGTGACGCCGCCGCCGCCCGAGCGGGTGGTGACGCCGCCGCCCCCCGAGCGCGTGGTGGCGCCGCCGCCGCCGGTGCTGGCCCGCGTGGAGACCGCGCCCGCCGATGGCTGCGGCGATCTCATCGCCCTGGAGCCGATGGCCATGATGGGCCAGCTCAGCGGGCCCCAGAAGGGCTGCATCGAGAGCCGCCTCAAGCTCGAGCGCACCCAGACCTCGCGCAACAAGCTCTCCCGCATGCTCATCTCCAACGCCGAGGCCGCCGGCGACAGCACCGGCTGGGCCGCCCTCGTGGCCCGGCACCTCGACGCCATCGACCGCTCCGACCCCAATATGTGCATGCGCTACGCCATCTACCTGCACAAGACCAACGACGTGGAGAACGCCGAGGAGTCGATCCGCTGGGCCGACTACGCGCTGGAGAACAAGCAGGCCTGGGAGGGCGAGGAGTACACCAAGCGGGTGAGCGGCCTGTACCGCCTGCGCGCCGAGGCCGCCGGCCGGCTCTGGAAAGACGCCGAGGAGCGCTTCTCCAACGACGGGCTCCCCGAGAGCGACGCCGCGGCCAAGCAGCACCGCTCGGCCACCAAGGACTACGCCCGCGAGTGGCTGGACTACGCCCGGGCCGCCCGCCTGCCCACCGATGGCGCCTACAACCTCTGCGCCTCGGCCGCCGGCACCGCCTCTGCCTGCAAAGAGGGCGCGGCCCCGTGAGCGGGGCTGCCGCCGAAGTTCGAGGGTCGGTGGATGTGGTGGTGGTGGGTGCCGGCCTCGCCGGGCAGCACCTCGGAGCCCTCCTCGGGGAGGGCGGCGCCAGCGTGCTCCTCGTCGACACCAGCGCCGAGGACGAGGTCTTCGCGCACACCGGCCA
>JBEIQK010000031.1:0-18267 GCA_040376505.1 Alphaproteobacteria bacterium
GCCGATCCGGTCCCGCCCCACCGCCGCGGGGTCCGCCGGCGGCCGGCGGCGCAGCCCGGGCGCGCGGGCCGCCCGCCAGGCCACGATGCGCGTCAGCAGCTCGCGCATCGGGGCCACACCATGGCGGCCGCCCGCCCAGGCCCCCGTGGCCAGGAAGCGCTCGACCTGCTCGGCGTCGATGTCGGCGACGGGCCTCATGCCCGTAGCCCTAATCAGCTTGCGTTGCGCCGGCGGTGGGCCCGCAGGAGGTAGACGAGGTCGGCCGGCGGCAAGGGCTGGCTCACGAGGTAGCCCTGGATGTCGTGGACGCCGGCCCGCGAGAGCAGGGCGAGCTGGTTCTCGGTCTCGACCCCCTCGGCCACCACCCGCAGCCCCAGCGAGCGGCCGAGGGAGACGACGGTGGCGGTGATGATGTGGGTGTCGCTCTCGGGCTGGTCCAGCGCGCTCACAAAGCTGCGGTCGATCTTCAGGGTCTGGATGGGGAAGCGCCGCAGGTAGTTGAGCGAGGAGTAGCCGGTGCCGAAGTCGTCGAGCGTGATGCCCACGCCCATCTCGGCGAGGCGCTGCATCACGGCCACGGCGGCGTCGATGTTGCGCAGCACGCCGCCCTCGGTCACCTCCAGCTCCAGGTGGTGCAGGGGCACGCCGGCGGCGGCGAAGATCTGCTGCACGCGGTCGGCGAGGTCGGGCTGGGCCAGCTCGCGGGCGGTGAGGTTGACGGCAATGCGGCCGAAGTCCACGCCCTGATCGAGCCAGGAGCGCATCTGACGGGCCACGGTCTCCAAGACCCAGTGGCCGATCGGGCGCATCAGGTTGGCCTCTTCGGCCACATCGAGGAACTCGGCGGGGCTGATCCGGCCGCGTTGACGGTGGTTCCACCGCAGGAAGGCCTCGGCCCCCACCAGGGCCCAGGTGCGCGCCTCCACCTTGGGCTGGTACACCATCTCGAACTCATTGTTCACAATCGCCCGGCGCAGGTCTTCTTCGAGGGAGAAGCGGCTGCGGGCCACATCGGCCACCGCGGCGGTGAAGCGCCGCAGCCCGTTTCCGCCCCCCTCCTTGGCCTGGTACATGGCCAGATCGGCGTCGCGCAGCAGGCCCTCGACCTCGCGGCTGTCGTCGGGGAAGAGCGTGGTGCCGACGCTGGCGGTGACCACCACCTCATGGCCCGACAGGAAGAAGGGCTCGGAGATCACGCGGATCACCCGCTCGCCGACGCGGCTGACCACGTCGCTGGCGTCGACCTCGGGCAGGAGGATCACGAACTCGTCGCCGCCCAGCCGGGCGACCAGATCGCCGATGCGCTCGACGTTGGCCTCGATGCGGGTGGTGCGAAGGGCGCCCACGAGGCGCTGGGCCACACAGCGCAGCAGCTCGTCGCCGATGGCGTGGCCGAGCGTGTCGTTGATCCGCTTGAAGCGATCGAGATCGACAAAGAGCAGCCCCACCTTGGTGCCCCGCGCCTGGGCCCGGGCGATGGCGGCCGAGAGGCGCTCGTGCAGGTGCGGACGGTTGGCCAGACCGGTGACCGAGTCGTAGTAGGCCAGGGCGTGGACCCGCTGCCGGGCCTCGTGCTGCTCGCTCACATCGAGCACCGTGGCGAGGAGGGCGCGCTGGCTGCCGGCCTCGTCGATCAGGCGCCCCTGCTCGTGAACGGTGCGGCCGATGCGGTCGCGGGTGAGGATGCGGTACTGGACCGCATAGGGGACGCCGCTCGTGCGCAGACGGTCGACCGCCTCGGAGAGCTTGTCGCGGTCTTCGGGGTGAACGGTGGCGCGCAGGCTGGCCTCGGTCTGGGGCAGCGAGGGCAGCCCGTAGATCTGAACGGCCTCCTCTGTGCAGTCGATCACCCGCCCGTCGATCGACAACATCCAGCTCCCCAGGCCGGCGAGGCGCTGGGCGGCCTGCCGCTTCTCGGCGTGGCGCCGCATCCGTTCGGCCACCCGGTGACCCTCACAGAGGCTGCGCACCCGCATCCGCAGCAGGCTGGCCTCGAGGGGGGCCAGCAGCACGTCGCTGGCGCCGGCCTCTTCGAGGCGCTGCAGCAGCGAGGGATCGGCGGCCTCCACCAGGGCGATCACCGGCAGCCGGGCGGCCCCGGGCAGCCCGCGGGCGAGGCGCAGCAGCACCAGCGACTCTTCGGGGCTGGGGTCGAGGCCGAGCACCAGCAGGTCGGGCAGCTCTTCGGCGAGCACGGCGCGCGCCTCAAAGACGCTGTTGGCCTCGCGCACGGTCCAGCCCTGGCTCTCGGCGAGGCGGCGGAAGGGCTCGCGCTGATCGACGTCGGCCACCACCAGGATGTTGGGCCCGCTGCCCGGCAGCGCCTCGTCGGGCAGCCGGTCGATCGAGCCCAGGATGCCGGCCAGCGGGACGGTGCTCTCCTCAAAGATGCGCGCCACCGGCACCACAGGGGCGGGCGGCGTCTGGGCGACGGCCGGCGGCGCGGGGCTCTGGGGGGTCGAAGGGCGCTCGGCGGGCTGGGGCTGGGAGAGCACCACCGCGGCCAGGATCACCCCCGCGACGAGCCCAGCGGGGAACACGACCGCCGGACTGGCCACCCCCAGGCCGACCAGAGCGCCACCCACGACGATCAGGAGGGCCGCGACAGCCAGCCCGATCCAGACGGGGTTGGGTGGGGCGCCAGACTTCAACATGGGGAGAGCTCCTCCGGGCACGGCAAGGCTCTCACAATCTGGAGCCCCGCGTTGGCAGTAGACACGGCACAGCGGGCAACACACTTGAGGGGGCCATGGCAAAAGGCGCATGAGGCCACAGAGAAAGCCCCAAAGCCGGCATGCCAGCGCCCGATCCGTGCGAGGTGTAGGCCAATGGGGTACCTCTCGCCCATGCTACAGCTCGCCGGAATCGCCGTAGAAGCCGTCAGCGTCGGCGGTCTGGAGACCTGCATCCAGCTCCCCGGCCTCGACCTCGCCTTTGACATCGGGCGCTGCCCGCCCAAGGCCGTCACCCGCTCCACCCTGCTGCTCACCCACGCCCACATCGACCACCTCGGCGGCCTGCCGATGCACTGCGCCACCCGCAGCATGATGGCGATGAGCCCGCCCACCTACCTGCTGCCCCGCCGCAACGTGGCCGATGTCCAGGCCCTGCTCGACGTCTGGCGCCGGCTCGACGGCTCGGAGCTGCCCTGCACCCTGGTGGGCATCGATCCCGGCGAGACCCACCGCCTGGGCCGGGATCTGCTGGTGCAGCCCTTCCGCGCCCTGCATGTGGTGGCCACCAATGGCTATGTGCTGGTGCGCGAGCGTCACAAGCTGCTGCCGGCCTGGATGGGCACGCCGGGCCGCGAGCTGGCCGCCGCCAAGGCCGCTGGCATCGAGATCACCGAGCGCATCCTGGTGCCCGAGGTGGCCTTTTCGGGCGACAGCCGCATCGAGATCGTGGAGCGCGAAGAGGCCGTGCGCAAGGCCCGGCTGCTGATCCTGGAGCTCACCTTCCTCGACGACCGCGTCGACGTGGCCTCGGCCCGCGGCAAGGGCCACATCCACTTCGATGAGGTGATCGCCCGGGCCGAGCTCTTCGAAAACCAGCACATCCTCTTCACCCACGTCAGCAGCCGCTACAGCCCCGACGAGGCCCAGGCCATCTTCGCCGCCCGCCTGCCGGCCCCCCTGGCCGGCCGCGCCACCCTGCTGCCCAACCTCAGGTGAGCGGCAGGATCTGCAGGCTGGCGACGGCGAGGCGGAGCTGCCGGGCCTCCACGCGCCGCTCGATCAGGTGCTGGGCGCCCTCCACACCGAGGTCGGCGAGCTGCTTGCGGGCGCGAAAGAGGTCGACCGACAGGCGGTTGGCGTCGACCCGGAGCATGCGCTGCAGGGTGTCGGAGAGGATCCAGCCATGGGCCGAGGCCGGCAGGTTGGCCTGGCCCTGGTCTTGCAGACGGGCCCGGGCGAGCAGCAGCAGCGGATAGTGAAAGCCGCGCGCCCCCAGCGAGATCGCCCGCCCCCGGTGGAGGAGATCGACCTCGACGTGCTCTTCGTCGAGGCTCACCCGAAAGCGCAGGGCGATCTGCTCGATGTCGATGAGGTTGGGGTCTTCTTCCCAGGTGCCGTCGGTGGGGCCGGGCAGACAGAGCTGAAAGGTGCGCCCGGCCACCGTCAGCACCTCGCGGTCGGTCACCGGCCGGGAGGTCTCCCCCTGCTCCAGCACCCAGTTGCCCAGCTCATCGACGGTGATCATCATCACCGGCTCGTCTTCGCTGGGCAGGGCGAGCATCTCGGTGGTGGTGGAGCGGCTCGGCCCCCCGTCGAGGGCCACGGCCCAGGTGGAGGGCGGGCCGAGGGCAGCGACCTGAAAGGCGTCTTCGACCGACCCAAACTGGAGACGGTCGCCCACCGAGAGGAGGCGCCAGTGGGCGCCCAGGCGCTCGCCGTTTACCCGCGTGCCGTTGCGGCTGGCCAGATCGTGCAGCTCCCAGGACTGTCCGGTCCAGCGGAAGGCCGCGTGATCGGTGGAAGACTCGCGCCGGCCGAGGCGGAGGTCGCAGTGCGGCCCCCGACCCACCAGGGTGCGCGCCCGCAGGGTGAAGGGTTGGCCATCAGGGAGCAGCAGGAGGCCCATGGCGAGACCTGAGGGTGGTACTTTTTGGGGATCTTGGGGGCGAGGTACCCCCTCACAACACACTGCTAGCGCGCGAGGCGCGCCCTGTCACCCGGGAATTGCCGCTCCCTGTTCAGGTGGCCTGCGCAGGCGCACACAAAAGCGCGTTCCTCCCCCTGGACGATCCTCGCAACGCACGTCGCCGCCGTGATGTTGGGCGATCTGCGCCACCAACGCGAGGCCCAGGCCCACCCCGCCCTCCGACTCAGCCTGTCCAGGCCCGCGATAGTAGGGCTCAAAGATGCGTTTTTTGTCGGCGTCGGGCACGCCCGGCCCGCGATCGGAGACAGTGAGCCACACCCCCTGCGCCTGGCCGCCGATCTCCACGGTGATCGGGGCGCCCAGCCCGTGGCGGCGCGCGTTTTCGAGGAGGTTGCGCAGCAGGCTCACCAGCAGGCGGCGATCGCCCCAGGCCCAGGTCTCGGCGCCGATCACCTCCGCGCCGACGCGCTCGGCCTCCACCACCGCCAGGGCCAGCAGCTCCACCGGCTCGGCGCGCAGCGGGCTGCCGGCGAGGCGCCCCGAGAGGAGGAGATCCTCGATCAGCGCGTCCAGCTCGGCCACATCGCGCAGGGCTTCGGCGAGCGCCTCGGCGGGCAGGGGCCGGCCCTCCTCGGCGAAGGCCAGGGCGAGGCGCAGGCGGGCGAGGGGCGATCGCAGCTCGTGGGAGGCGTGGGCCAGGGTTTGGGCCCGGGCCTCAAGCAGGGCCTCGACCCGCGCGGCAGCGTCATTCCAGGCGTGCCCGAGGCGGGCGATCTCATCATCGCCGCGCAGGCAGACCCGGGCCGAAAGGTCGCCCTGGCCCCAGGCCTCCACCTTGCGCTGCAGGGCCACGAGGCGGCGGGTGAGCCGGCGGGCCATCCAGTGGCTGCCCAGGCCCAGGCCGGCCGCCACGCAGCCCCAAACCACCGCGGCGCGCAGGGGATCGCGCGGGTGATCGCGGGGCGGGGCGTAGCCCAGGCTGTGCAGGGCCGTGCCGGCCAGGACGGCGCAGAGCAGGCCCACGCCCACCATCCCACCGAAGATCTGGCGCTGCATCCTCAATTGGCGGTGGTCCCTTCGTCTTCGCGGGGGGCGCGCAGGCGGATCTGGCCGTCGCGCAGCAGGCCGGGCTTGTACAGGGTGTGGGCCAGCATCTGGGGCGCCCGGTCGACGCAGAGCCCGCCCCAGCGGCGGGCCAGCTCGCGGATCAGGTCGACCATCCGCGCCACGGCGAGGCCGTCGGTGAGCTCGAGGTCCTGGCAGTCCAGGATGGCCGAGAAGGCCAAGGGCCGGCCCTCGTCCAGGGCCAGGGCCTCGGCGATGAGGCCGGGCAGCTCCTTTCCGGAGAGGTCACCGGCGATCACCAGGGCGCCGTCGACGTCCCAGAACAGCTCCCTCACGGCAGGTGGCCATAGGCGACGAGGTGGCGGTCGCTGACCGGTTCTACGTGGAACGCCCCCAGGCCCGCCTCCTCTACCTGCGCGCGCACCTCCTCCACGGAGAAGGCGGCGAGCAGCGAATTGTAGAAGTCGCGCCGCAGGATCTCCGGCTCATCGCCGCTGTAGGTGTCGACGATGGCGCTGGCGGCGGCCTCATCGGCGGGGCGCAGCAGATCGGCGACGAAGACCGCCGCCCCCGGCCGGCCCAGGCGCCGGATCATCCGCCACAGGCCCTCGGGGGCGTGCAGGTGGTGCAGCAGGCTGTTGGAGAGGATGAGGTCGAAGGGCGCCGCCTCGGGCAGGCCCTCGGGGACGAGGCCGACGGCGAGGCGCACCCGGCCGGCGTAGGGGGCGGTGGCCACCGCGGCGTGGGCCAGCATCGCCGACGAGCCGTCCAGGCCGACGAGCTGCCAGCCGGGGAAGCGACGGGCGAGGCGGGCCAGGATGTCGCCCGGCCCGCAGCCCAGGTCGAGCACCCGCCCCACCACGGGCAAGTCGAGGCGCGCTTCGAGGTGGGAGACAAAGGCGGTGTTGGGCGCGTCAAAGTCGGCCTCAGCGTAGGCGCGGGCCTGCGCGGGGTCGTCCATCAGCTCGGGCTCAGGGGTGCGTTGCATCGACGCCGACTATCGCAGCGGCGGGCCCGCCGGGCTAGGGCGCCCCATGCACCCCACCCAAGTCTCCGAGATGGACGTCGAGGCCGGCACCCAACCGTGGATCGGCCCCCATGGCGAGGTGATGGAGCGCCTGGAGCTGCACCTCACCTACCACTGCCCCGAGCGTTGCTCCTTTTGCAGCGAGGAGCACCGGATGCGCGACTACCGCGCCTTCCCGGTGACCTGGGGCCGGGTGGCGGCCACCCTGCGCACCCACGCGGCCCGGGGGGTCAAGGCGGTGCACCTCACCGGCGGCGAGCCGACGATCCATCCGCGCGTCGTCGAGGTGCTGGCGCTGGCGAAGAAGCTCGGCATGCGCACCAGCGTGGGCACCATCGGCACGATGCTGAGCCGGCCGGACTTCGCCGCCGCCGCCCTGCCCCTCCTCGACGAGGCCCTCTTCTCGCTGCACGGCCCCACGGCGGCGGTCCACGACCCCCTGGCCGGCCGCGTCGGCAGCTTCGACACCGTCACCGCCGCCGCCCGCCTCTGCCGTGAACAAAAGCCGGGCTTTGGTCTGTTCATCAACACCGTCCTCTGCCGGCCCAATCTCGAACACCTGCCGGCCACCCTGGCCCTCGCCGAGGAGCTGGGCGCGCAGCTCATCGTCATCAGCAACACCACGCCGGAGGGTGGCGCGTCGGACCGCTACGCGGCGCTCTCGCCCCGCCTTGAAGAGCTGGCCGCCCTGCTCCCCCCGGCGCTGGCCGGCGTACAGCGCGCCACAGTGCGGGTCTTCGGCGTGCCGATGTGCCTGCTGGGCGAATTCGCCTTCCGCTCCAACGACGTGCATTGGGACCCGCGGGTGACGGTGGAGTGGCAGACCCGCCCCGGCAAGGTCGCCTTCGCCGGCCTCTACTCCTGGGCCCCCGATCGCAAGCGCGTGCAGGTGGCTACCTGTGCAGGCTGCGCCCGAAACACACTCTGCATGGGCGTCTTCGACGAGTACGCCGCGCGCTGGCCCACCGATGCGTTACGGCCCCACGTCGCCCCCTGAGGCCCAGGTGCGCAACCAACGCTGACAAGCCGCATGCGGACATCCAATGTCCGAGGCTCCGTCGTCGCCGCAATAGACGGCCACCCCGAAGGCAGGCGGTTGTCACCGCCACCGCTTCGCCCCCTGATCCCCCGAGAGCCCCCCATGGCGCGCCCTGAGCCGAATTCCGTCGACGCCCTCATCAAGAACAGCCGCGCCCTGCTCCTTTGGGTCTGCCCGCCCGGCGCCAACCGCTTTCCGCCGGCCCTGTCGGGCTTCTTCGACGCCGAGTACCCGGGCGGCCTGCGCTACGGCCTGCTGCCCACCGACGCCGGCCAGGGCCCGGCCTGGTGGCGCAAGCGGCTGCGCAACAAGTTCAGCCAGCTCCCGGCCGGCTGCCCGGGCGATGGCGCCACGGGCTTTTACCTCTTCCTCGCCGGCGAGCCGCGCCTCTACGCCGCCGACACCGGCGCCACCGCGCTCTCCGAGGCCGAGGCCTTAAACGCGGTGGACGTGCTCGAGGCCCAGATCGACAGCCTGCCCGAGGGCCGCGGCGCCCTGTCCTGGATGCGGGCCAACGCCCCGGCCCGCAGCGCCCCGTCGGCGGAGCCCCCCCGTCCGCCGCCCCCCGCGCCGCCGCCACCCCCACCGCCACCCGTGGCCCCCGTGACGCCGGGAGACGACCCCTGGTCGCTGCTCGGCCTCGACCCCACCACCGACGCCAAGAGCGCCCAGCGGCACTTTCGCGAAAAGATAAAGGCCAACCACAGCGACAAGCTCGTGCACATCGAAGGCCTCGACCCGGCGATCCTGCGCTTCGCCGAAGACCGCACCGCTCGCATCACCGCCGCCTGGGCTACCATATGCGCCCAACGCGGCTGGTAATTCGCCAGCCCTGTCCCCTCCTCGGCGGGCGGGGGCGGTCTCTCCTCCTGGAGGCGTCCTGTGATCTGGCTCCTGGCGCTGGCCTGCAATTCCGATGAGCCCTCGACCGACAAGGGCGACGGCAACAACAGCGAAGAGGCCGCCACGGGCCCCACCTGGCATGGCGACGTCGCGCCGATCGTCGCCGACCGCTGCGCCGGCTGCCACACCGCTGGCGGGCCGGCCTTCGATCTCACCGATCCCGCCGTCGCCACCGCGATGGCCAGCGCGATGGCCAGCGCAGTGGCCGAGGGCCGGATGCCGCCCTGGGGGGCCCAGGAGACCGACGACTGCACGCCCATCCGCGGCTGGGTGGGCGACCGCCGCCTGAGCGAAGAGCAGGAGACCACGCTGGCCGCCTGGGCCGCCGCCGGCGCGCCGGTGGGCGACCCGGCCACCGCGGCCCCCCTCGATCTGGCCGAGGCCGACACCCTGCTGGGCGATGTGAGCGACCACGCCGCCCTCGGCTCCTACACCACCCGCGGGGCCGCCGATGAGCTGGTTTGCCTCGTGGTCGATCCCGAGGCCGTCACCGATCTCTGGGTCGATGGCGTGGAGATCGTGCCCAGCAACCGCGCCATCGCCCATCACACCCTCGTCCTGCTCGACCCCGACGGCGTGAGCGAGGCGCTGATGAACGAAGCGGGCTGGTACGACTGCGGCGGCAGCGGCGGCATCGACAACCCCTCGCTGCTCGGCACCTGGGTGCCCGGCTCGGGCCCCACCTACACCCCCGAGGGGGCCGGCATCCGCATCCCCGCCGGCTCGCGCATCGTCCTGCAGATGCACTACCACGCCGGCGGCGCCATCGGCGAAGAGGACCTCCCCACCCTGCGCCTGCGCCACCTGCCCGGCCCCACCGAGCGGCAGTTCTACAGCACCCTGCTCGGCAACTTCGAAAACGAAGGCGACGGCCTGATGCCCGGCCCCAATGACCGCGGCGAGGCCGAGTTCTACATCCCCGCCAACGTGGCCGACCACTACGAAGAGCAGCGCATCACCTTCCCCGACGAGACCCCCGACCTGCCGATCCCGATGGTCGGCGCTCACATGCACCTCGTCGCCACGAGCATGAAGGCCTGGCTGGAGCGGGCGAACCCCACCGGCGATGAGCCCGCCACCGAGTGCATCCTGCCGGCCAGCCGCTACGACTACGACTGGCAGCAGCTCTACCGCTTCGAGGGCAGCCTCGACGAGGCGCCGCGCCTGTCGGGGGGAGACACCCTGGTGATCCGCTGCGACTACGACAACACCCTCGACAACCCCGGCGTGGCCCGGGCCCTCGAAGACGCCGGCCTCGACGCGCCGGTCGACGTCTACCTGGGCGAGGGCACCCTCGACGAGATGTGCATCGGCATCTTCTCCTACGTCTTCTGAGCCTCAGTCGGCGGTGGCCTCTTCGGTGCCCTCGCCGCTGTGCAGCAGCACGAGGCGCCCGTGGCCGCCGGTGAGGTCCACGCTCTGGGCCACCACGCGCTCATCGGCCTGGGCGAGGCCGAGCCGCCAGCTCTCGCCGTCTTCGCCCAGCAGCAGGGCCTCGGCCTGTTGGTTGGTGGCCAGGATGGCGCCGTCGTTGGCCAGCAGCACCGCCGGGCTCGGCAAGGCCTCGATCAGCGTGCGAACCGCGGCGCGGTTGTGCTCAACCTCGGCGACGTCATCGGCCGCCGAGTAGTGCAACCGGTGATCGAGGAGCTGGTTGAGGCCGCCGGCCAGGGTCATGAACTCGGCCGAGCCGTGGACGCCGCAGCAGCGGCGCATGCGATCGCCGCCGACCGCCGCCTCGACCACCGCCACCACTTCGCGCCGGGGGGCGACGATCTTGCGGTCGGCGCGCCGCACCACCACCACGCTGGTGGCGAAGCTCATCAGCCCCAGCAGCACCATCGCCCAGGCGCCGGTGTTGCCGAGCTGCAGCGCGTCGTCGCTGGCTGTCTCGATGCGCGAGCGGTTGATCGCCCGCAGGAGGTCGATCTGCTCGGTGGCGGCGCGCAGGGCCGGGCCATCGCCGGACAGGGCCGGGCCAGACAGGGCCGCGATCCGCTCCAGGGGTGGCTTGCCCGCAGGCTCTTCGACATGCGCCCCGATCTCGGCGTAGACGGCCTCGTAGGTGGCCCGATCGCCGCGGTAGAGCGCCAGGCTGAGCTGCTCCAGCTCATCCAAGGCGGTCACCTCGCGCTCAAAGACGAGGTCGATGCGCGGCGCCACGCGCCCCAGCAGCACGATCGCCGAGAAGGTGGTCACGAGCTGGATGACCAGCAAGGCGGCCACGCCCGACCGGATCTGAGTGGTGGCGCGCATCAGCTCACCAGGCTCAGGAGCTTGTTGGTGGCCCCCGGCCGGCCGACCACCACGAGGATGTCGCCGTCTTGCAGCGGGTGCGTGGGCTCGGGCAGCAGCAGGCCCTCATCGTTGGTGGAGCGCGCCCGCCGGATGGCCACCACGTTGATCGAGTGGCGGCGCGGCAGGTTGAGCTCTGACAGGCTGCGCCCGATGAAGGGCCGGGGGATGGCCACCTCGGTGAGCACGAGGTCGGGGCCCAGAGGCACCTGCTCCAGCACGCTGGGGAAGGCCATCCGGGCGGCCAGCCGCTCGCCGAAGGCCTGCTCGGGGTTGACCACCTCATGGGCCCCCACCAGCTTGAGGATGCGGCCGTGCAGCGGATCGGTGGAGCGCGCGATCACCTTCTTCGCCCCCAACTGCCGCAGCAGGGCGGTGCAGACGATGCTGGCGTCGCGGGCGTCCATGCCGATGGCGCAGACGCAGAAGTCGCGGCTGGCCGGCTCGGCGCGGGCGAGGTCATCCTCGTCGGTGGCGTCGAAGGTGACGGCCTGGGCGGCGAAGCTGGCCGCCTCCTGCACCAGCTCGGGGTCGTGATCGGCCGCCAGCACCTCCACCCCCCGCTGGGTGAGCTGCTGGGCCAGCGCCATGCCGAAATTTCCCAGACCGATCACGAGGACCTGCTTGGCCATGAATGCTCCGTTCAGCCGACGGTGACCGTCTCTTCGGGGTGTTTCCAGCCGCTCTCCTTGCGCTGCTCCGACAGCAACATGAAGAGCGTGAGCGGGCCGACCCGGCCCAAGAACATGCAGAGGATGATGACGATCTTGCCGATGGAATCGAGCTGACCGGTGATGCCGAGCGACAGGCCCACCGTGCCCGTGGCGCTAAACGTCTCGAACAACAGCGCGAAGGGGTCGATCGTCTGGGTGGTGAGCAAGGCGAACCAGGCCACGCAGACGGTCATCGCGCCGGCCGTCGCCACCGCGGCGGCCTGGTACAGGGTCTGGTGGGCGATCTGTTTGTTGAAGATGCGCACCTTGGTGTCGCTCTGCAGGCTGGCGAAGACCGAGAGCGCCAGCAAGGCCGCCGTGGTGGTCTTGATGCCGCCCGCCGTCGAGGCGGGGCTGCCGCCGATGAACATCAGGAGCATCGTCAGCGCCGAGGTCGCCGGCTGCAGCTCGGTCATGTAGACCGAGTTGAAGCCCGCCGTGCGCGGCGTCACGCTCAAGAAGACCGCGTTGCTGAGCTTGTCCCACCAGGGCAGGTGCGAGAGCGAGTGGTTCCACTCCAGCCCCGCCAGGATCGGCGTCGGCGCCACCAGCAGCAGCAGGGTGGTCCAGAGCACCAGACGAACCTGAACAGAGGTCGGCTCGCGGCGCAGCAGGCCGGGCACCGCCGCCACCACGCCGGCCCCCAAGCCACCCAGGATGATCAGCAGCGAGATGGTGTGAATGACGATCGGATCGCGCTGGTAGGGGATCAGGTTGTCGGTTTGCAGCGCAAAGCCCGCGTTGCAGAAGGCCGAGACCGCGGTGAAGATCCCGCGCCAAAGCGCTTCGGGCACCGTATCGCCATGCCAGACGAAGCAGGCGGCGAGGATCAAGGCGCCGACGGCCTCACAGATGAAGGTGTAGGCCAGCACCCGGTTGAGCGCCGAGCGCAGGGCCACATCGCCCGCCGATCCGATCAAGCTGGCCGTCGTGGCCGCCGCCTTGAGCGACAGGCGCGAGCCCAACATCAGGGTCGCCGCCGCCGAGTAGGTCATGATGCCGAGCCCGCCCACCTGGATGAGCAACATCACGATCAGGTGGCCCGTGCCCGAAAAGGCCGTCGCCGGGTCGACCGTGGCGAGGCCGGTCACGCAGGAGGCGCTCACCGCCGTGAAGAGCGCGTCGATGTAGGGGATCGGCGCCCCGGTGGCCGAAAGCGGCACCTGGAGCAGCGCCCCCCCGCCGATCCCCAAGGCCGCGAAGGTGACGAAGAGCAGCACCGCCGGGTGGGCCGCCAGATCGCCCATCAGCAGGCGGGCGCTCTGCTGGGTGATCGCCAGCAGGCCCAGCACCAGCATCAACGACAGGGCCAGGCCCATCAGGCCGGCCTCCATCGCCCCGGTCGCCAAGGCGCCGATCGACACCCCCAGCAGCAGCACCGGCACGAGGCCGAGCCACCGCTGACGCCCCCGGATGCGTTGAAAGCTGGTCCACAGCCAGCGCCCGGCGTGGGCCCAGGCCACCCCAAAGCAGCCCAGGCTGATCAGCACGCCCCAGTCGAAGTGCTGCAGATCGGGATCATCCACCACCAGCCAGGCGAAGAGCGCCACCGGCGCCGAGGCCCAGACCGCCCCCACCTTCTGCCGCGGGTGGTCGGGCGCCAGTTGGGCGCTCCAGCGCGGGATCAGTTGGGCCGACTGGCTCACCATCACCGCGACGATGCCGCCCACCAGCACAAAGATGGCCAGCGCGGCCGCCGGAGCCTGGGTGATGGCAGGTAAACAGATCCCAAGCCCCAACAGCAGGCCCAGCAGCGAGAGGGGCCGCCCCACCCCGGGCCGATCGGGCAGCACCCCGCCGCCGATCAACAACAGCAGCGCCGAGAGGCTGGTGATCGCGATCGCCACCCCCGAAGTGGTGCCCGCCGCCCCCAAGACCGTGTCCGGCGCGTCCACCAACATGGCCGCCAGCATCGGGATCGGCGCCAGCGTGGTGAGCAGCCCTTGGAGCACCCAGGCCATCGGCGGGATGCGCGTCGGGCCGCTCTCGGGTGGAGGAGGAGACACGAGCCGGAGGGAGCGCCGCATGCTCGCGCCCGCCTATACGCCCTTTCCGAGCACCGTTCGACCGCCGAGGTAGGGCTGCAGGGCGGCAGGGACGGCGAGACGGGCGTCGGCGGTCTGGTGGTTCTCGACGAGGTTCACCAGGATGCGCGGGGTCGCCACGGCGGTGTTGTTGAGCGTGTGAACAAACTGCACCTTGCCATCCGACCCGCGGTAGCGCAGGTTGGCGCGGCGGGCCTGCCACTCGTGCAGACTGGAGCAGCTGTGGGTCTCCCGATACTTGCCGAGGCTGGGCACCCAGGTCTCCACATCGTTCATGTTGACCTTGCCAAAGCCCATGTCGCCTGTGCAGCACTCGACCACCTGGTAGGGCAGCTCGAGCTTCTGGAGGACCTGCTCGGAGATGCCCAGCAGGATCTGGTGCCAACGCGCCGACTCCTCGGGATCGTTGCGACAGATGACGTACTGTTCAACCTTGGTGAACTGATGCACCCGCAGCAAGCCACGCACGTCGCGCCCGGCTGAGCCGGCCTCGCGGCGGAAGCAGGGGCTGTAGCCCGCGTAGAGGATCGGCAGCTTTGCCTCGTCGAGCAGCTCGCCTTTGTGCAGGCTGGTCAGGATCACCTCGGCGGTGCCGGCGAGGTAGAGATCGTCCTTGGCCAGGTGGTAGACGTCTTCGCGGCCAAAGGGGAAGTGCCCCGTGCCAAACAGAGCCCCCTCCCGCGCCATCGAAGGCACGGTGATCGGCGTAAAGCCGTGCTCGACGAGGAGGTCCATCACCATCATGTGGATGGCCATCTCCACCCGAACCATGTCGCCGGTCAGGGCGAAGGTGCGGCTGCCGCAAACCTCGGTGACCCGGTCGAACTCGGCCCAGCCGTTGATGCCCATGATCTCGACGTGATCGCGGATCGGGAAGTCGAAGACCCGCGGCGTGCCCACCACCTTGACGATGGGGTTGGCGTCGGAGTCGGGGCCCACCGGCACATTGGGGCCGGGGATGTTGGGCGTGAGCCACATCAACTCGGCGAGGCGGGCCTCGGCCTCCTTCAGCGCCACGCCGATGGCGTCGATCTCCTCGCGCACGGCCCGGCTGCGCTCCTGGGCAGCGGCCTTCTCGTCGGCCGGCAGCTTGCCAAAGCTCTTGGCGAGGCGGTTGCGCTCTTCTTGCAAGGCCTGCGAGCGCTTGCCCAAGGCCAGAACCTCCTGGTCGACGGCGAGCAGGGCGTCGAGGTCGAGCGGCGAGCCCTTGTCTACGATGGCCTTGCGGACGAGATCGACGTTTTTGCGGATGAACTGGATGGCGAGCATGGGCTCTCTCAAGAAGGGCGCCCGCACTATCCACCGCTTAGGTTGAATGCCAGCGAATGGAGCCGCGACGGGCCCCGTCGCCCGCACGCCACCGCGAGGCCTTTGATGTACCGTTTGTTGCTGTGCGCCCTCCTCCTGCCGGGCTGCGCCGACCTGAGCGCCGCCAAGCCCTTCACCTCCACCTACTTTGTCAAGGTGAACACCCCGCCGGAGGAGGTCAGCGCCACGGTCGACGCCCTGCGAGAGGAGCTCGACCTGGATGTGATTCACGTCTACGACAACGTCACCACCGGCTTTTCTGTCGTGCTGCCCGACATCTTCGTGCCCGAACTGGAGGAGATCGCCTGGATCGATGAGATCGTGCTGGACGAAGGCGGCGCCGGCGTCGACCCCGGCGAGCCCGACCCCGAGATCACGGTGGGCGCGTCCGAGATCCCCGACGGCGTGGCCCGCATCGGCGGCCCCTTTCTGCTGCAGACCGACTTTGGCGGGCTGCGGGTCGCGGTGATCGACACCGGCGTGGACAGCAGCCACCCCGACCTCAATGTCGTTCACCACGAAGACATCGTGGCCGCCCACACCGGCGACGACGCCGACGGGGGCGATCCGATCGGCCATGGCACCCACGTGGCCGGCACCATCGGCGCCCGGGCCGACGGCGTGGGCGTGGTGGGCGTGGCCCCCGGCGTGGAGATCGTCGACGTGCGCGTGCTCGGCAGCGATGGCACCGGCTACATGACCGACATCCTGGCCGGCATCGAGTACGTGGCCGACCACCCCGACATCCGCGTGGCCAACCTCTCGCTCGGCGGGCCGGCCGGCGGCGGGCTGGACGACGAAGTTGACGCGGCGCTGGCCAACCTCGAAGCGTCGGGCGTGTTGCTCGCGATCGCGGCCGGCAACGACGGTCGCAACGTCTCCAACACCGTCCCGGCCGGCCTCGACCGCGGGGTGGTGGTCTCGGCCTACAGCCACCGCGGCGGTGAAGACCGCGGCTTCGCCAGCTTCAGCAATTTCGGCGAGGCGGTCGACGTGACGGCGCCCGGCGTGGGCATCCTCTCCACCTGGCCGGGCGGCGGCTACGCGGCGCTGGACGGCACCTCGATGGCCACCCCCCATGTGGCCGGCCTCGCCGCGGTCCTGCTCTCGGAGGAGCCCGAGCTCGACGCGGCCGAGGCCCGCCGTCGGATCGTCAACACCGCTGAGGGCGATCTGTTCGGCGCCAACAGCAAACACGACGAGCCCATGGTAGACCTCCAGGCCGCCCTCGACAACTGAGGGCCCCCTGGAGCCCCTGATGCCGATCGCCTTCTGGTCTGTCTTCGCCGCCTTTTGTCTGGTCTACCTCGCCAAGGTGCCCGTGGGGATCGCCCAGAACGCCCTCGGCCGCTACGACAACCGCAACCCGCGCGAGCAGCAGGCCCGCCTGGAGGGCTGGGGCAAGCGGGCCCACGCCGCCCACCTCAACTCCTTCGAGGGCTTCGCCGCCTTCGCCGCGGCGGTGGCGCTCAACCACCTCGCCGGCGGAGACGCGGCGCTCGCCGGAAAGCTCGGCGTGGCCTATGTGATCTCCCGGGTGATCTACATCGGGCTGTACATCGCCGACGTGCACCTTGTGCGCTCGGTGGTCTGGGCGGCGGGGATGGGCTGTATCGTCGGGCTCTTTGTGTCACCTGCCCTGAATTGACCCCCACCCAGGGCGGCGGCCGGTGCAGGTCGCTTTTCCGACGTGAGAGACACCCGCCTCCACCGCGCCCGGGTCCGACCGTCTGAACAGACCCGGCTCCCGCGAACCGGCCTCTGCGGCGCCCCTTCGGCTCCGCTCAGTCCGGGTGGGCCGCCAGCTCTGCGGCGTTGCGGGCCTGGGCGCGCTGGTAGGCGGGCCGGGCGTTGAGGCGGGCGACATAGTCCACCAAGGCCGGCTTGCCTTCGAGCATGTTGAAGGCGAGCATGTACCGCACGGTGCCGCCGAAGATGGCATCGGCCATCGAGAAGCGCTCGCCCAGCAGGTAGGGCCCCGCGCCGATCGCCGACTCCATCGCCGCCACCATCGCCTCGTGGCTGCCCCAGCCCGCCGATCCCTCGCGGAAGGCCCAACTGGCGGCCCGCGCCATCGAGCCCGGCTCGATCACCGAGGGCGCGAAGAGCGACCAGCGCAGGTAGGTGCCGCGGGCCGGATCGTCGGTGGCCGGAGCCAGCCCGCCCAGGCCGTAGCGATCAGCGAGGTAGAGGCCAATGGCGGCGGACTCGGTCACCACCACCCCATCGTCCACGATCACCGGCAGCTTGCCCATGGGATTGAGCGCCAGCATCGCCGGGGTCTTGTGCTCGCCCTTTTGGAGGGACAGGTGCACGAGGGTGTAGGGAACGCCGAGCTCCTCGAGCATCCAGACGACGTTGGCGGCGCGGGTGTGGCTGTGGTGGTAGAGGACGATCGACATGGGGGCTCCGGGCTGGGTGGACAGACGCGGCCCCGTATCCTGGGGCCACCCGCTCCGGGTCCACCCAAACGGCCCTCGGTCAAGGACTGACCGCCCTTTTTTCGCGGGCGACTCAGCCAGCCAGGGCCGCGCGCAGGGCCGCCTCCAGGGCCGCCGGGTCGCCCTCGACGCGCACGCGCTTGTTGCGGCCCTTCTCGCCGGCCACGAGCTGCAGCCGGCTCGGCGCCACGCCAAAGACCTTGCCCGCCAGAAAGCGCAGGATCGCCTTGTTGGCCTCGCCGTCCACGGGCTTCGCGCAGACGCGCAGGCGCGGCACGCCCTCGACGAGGCCGGCGAAGGCGTCGGCGCTGGCACCCGGGCTGGCCCGCAGGGGGAACTCGATCCAGTCCGGGCCGCGGCGCAGCTCCACGCCTCAGTTCTCGGTGATCGCGTCGGGCGACCAGAGCGCGCCCTCAACCGCCGCGGCGAGCTCGGCGCTGTCGGGCGCCACCATCGGCGAGAAGCGGGCCACCACCTTGCCGTCGCGGCCCACCAGGAACTTTTCGAAGTTCCACTGGATGTCGGGGCCCTCGCCCACCAGGAAGCGGTAGAGCGCGCTGCGGCCTTCGCCGTTGACCTCCTGCTTCTCCAGCAGGGGGAAGGTCACGCCAAAGGCGGTCTCGCAGAAGGTGGCGATCTCGGTGGCCGTGCCCGGCTCCTGGGCGCCGAACTGGTTGCAGGGCACGCCCACCACCACGAGGCCGTCGGCGGCGCGGGCGTCAGCGACGGCCTGCAAGCCGGCGTACTGCGGGGTCAGGCCGCACGGGCTGGCCACGTTGACAAAGAGCACCACCTTGTTGTCGAAGGTGCCAGCCGGCAGGGCGCCGCC
>JBEIQK010000559.1:0-4442 GCA_040376505.1 Alphaproteobacteria bacterium
CGCTTCACCATCCGCCCTGACTGGGTCTGCGAGATCCTCTCCCCCCGTTCGGCCCACACCGACCGCATCGTGAAGACCGCGATCTACGCCTCACTGGGCATCCCCTACCTCTGGCTCATCGATCCCCTCGAACAGACCCTCGAAGTCCGCACCCTCCACGGCGCGCACTACACCGTCATCCAGGCCTTCGGCGGCCCCGAGACCGTCCACGCCGAGCCCTTCGCCGCCGCCCCATTGGAGCTCGACGCCCTCTGGGAACCGCTGGACGCGCCATGACCCCCCGGGGCCGCGCCTACACCGCCCAGCGCGCCGCCGTCGAGCGCATCCTGCAGGTCCTGTACGCCGGCGACTGGCCGGCGCGGCTCTGGGCCCAGGTGCCCGGCGCCACCACCGTTCAGGTTCGGCGCGCCCAACTGCCCCTCCTCCCGCCCGGCACACCCCCGCTCCGGCTCGGCTTCGCCTCCGACCTCCACCTCGGCCCCACCACGCCGCCCGCCCTGCTGCGGGCCGCCGCTGAGGCCCTCGCCGAGGCCCGGCTCGACCTGCTGCTGATGGGCGGCGACTATGTCTTCCTCGACGCCAACCCCACCAAGGCCCGGGCCCTCGCCGACTGGGCCGCCGCCATCCCGGCTCGCCTCGGCCGCTTCGCCGTATGGGGCAACCACGATTTGTGGACACGACACGATCTCCTCGAAGAGGCCCTCTCGGCGATCGGCGTGCGCTGGCTGGTGAACGAAGGGCTCCGCCTGCCCGATCCCTACGGCGACATCGGCCTCTTCGGCCTTGACGACCCCTGGACCGGCGCGCCCGACCCGGCCGCAGCCCTGGCCCCCCTCGCCGGCTGCGCCGTCCGCATCGGCCTGGCCCACGCCCCCGACGCCCTGCCCCTGTTGCCGCCCGGCGCGGCCAGCGTGCTCCTCTGCGGCCACACCCACGGCGGCCAGCTCGCCCTGCCCGGCGGCCGCCCCCTCTACGTGCCCGGCCACGCCGGCCAGCGCTGGCCCTGGGGGCGCCACGAGGTCGAGGGCACCACGCTCCTGGTCTCCCGGGGGCTGGGCGGCGTGGAGATCCCGATGCGGGCCCACGCCCCACCCGATGTCTGGGTGGTCGATCTTCACGCGCGGGCCTGAATTCCCAGCGGTCAACCCGGGAGGGCCATGCTACACCCAGCTCATCGCTGGAGCGCGCCATGGCCACCGAGATCACCGTCCGCAAGCCCGACTTCGACTTTGGCCCCGACTTTCCCCGCTACTGGCAGGGCGGCAGCCCGCTCGGCACCTGCATCACCGAGGGCATGAACTTCGTCTTTCCCGCCGGTGAGCGCTTCTTCATCCGCTCCGTGCGCCACTACAGCAAGCAGATCACCGATCCCACCCTTCGCGCCCGGGTCGACGGCTTCATCGCCCAGGAGGCCCAGCACCAGCGCGTGCACCTCGCCGCCTTCACCGCCCTGGATCGGCACGGCATCGAGTATCGCAGCCATGTCGCCTGGTATGAACAGATGGCCTACGGCCGCATCGAGCCCGCCACGCCGCCAGCCCTGCGCCTCGCCGCCACCGCCGCGCTGGAGCACCTCACCGCCACCTTCGGCGAGCTGGCGCTGTCCACCGAGCTCCTCGACCGGGCCCACCCCAGCATGGCGGCCGCCCTGCGCTGGCACGCCGCCGAGGAGATCGAGCACCGCGACGTGGCCTACGATGTCCTGCAGCAGGTCAATCCCCGCTACCTGCTGCGTGTCGCTGGCATGGTGGTGGCCTTCGGCACCCTCTTCGCCTTCACCTATGTCGGATTTCGACACCTGTACAAACAAGTTCCCGCCGCCGACCTCGCCGCCCCCGACCCGGGCAAGGCCTTCGCCCGCGACTTCTGGGGCCGCCGGGGCTGGGGCTTCCTCCGCAGCGTCGCGGCCTACCTGCGGCCCTCCTTCCACCCCAATGACGCCCAAACCGACCACCTCGCCGCGGCCTACCTGCGCGCATTGGCGCCAGCCTGATGATCACCCTGCTCACCGGCGCCACCGGCCATGTCGGCGGCGCCCTGCTGCCCCGTCTGCTCGACGGCCCCGGTGACCGCGTCATCGCCCTGCTGCGCGCCAGAGACGCCGCCCACCTCCAGGCTCGGGCCGAGGCCCTCCGCGCGTCCCTGCCCCCCGGTGATCGCGACCGCGTCGAGGTCCTCGCCGGCGATGTCAGCCAACCGGGCTTGGGGCTCTCCCCCGTCGACCGGCGACGCCTCCAGTCGGTGCAGAGCATCGTACACGGCGCGGCCAGCGTGCGCTTCGACCTCGATGAGGCCGACGCCGCCGCCCAGAACATCCAGAGCACCCGCGAGGTGCTGGCCCTGGCCACCGAGCTGTACGATCACGGCGCCCTGCAGCGACTCGACCACATCTCCACCGCCTATGTGGCCGGTGACCGGACCGGCCGGGTCTTTGAGCACGAGCGCTTTGTGGGCCAGGGCTTTCGCAACCGCTACGAGTGGAGCAAGTGTGAGGCCGAGGGCCTCATCGAAGAGGCCCAGGCCCGCGGGCTGCCCGCCGCCATCCACCGGCCGAGCATCGTGGTCGGTCAGTCCACCACCGGCGCCACCCAGTCCTGGAATGTGCTCTACTGGCCCCTGCGCCTCTACCTGCGCGGCCTGTGGCGCATCTTCCCCGGCAACCGCGAGGCCCCGGCCGACATCATCCCCGTCGACTGGCTGGCCAAGGCCATCGTTCATATCCAGCGCGATCCGGCCACGGTTGGCGGGCGCTTTCACCTCGCGGTGGGCGACAAGGCCCCGACCATCGGCGCCCTCATCGATCACATCCGCGAGATCACCGGCGGCCCGCCCCTCTTCACCCTGGAGCAGGGTCGGTACCGGCGCTGGGTGCGCCCCCTCCTGCGGCCCTTCTTCTGGACCCGGCGCGGCGCCGCCATCCGCCGCGGCGGAGAGGCCTTCCTGCCCTACTTCGTGGCCAATCCCACCTTCGACACCACCGAGGCCGCCGCCGCCCTCGGCCCCGCCCTGACTCCCCCCGCCGTGCTCGACTACATGAGCGCCATCGTCGGCTACGCCCTGGAGCAGGACTTTGGCCGCAAGGGCCGCCCCTAGCCCTACTCCACCCGCAGCACCGTCATCATGCCCTCATGCTCATGGGGCAGGATGTGACAGTGGGCCATCCAGTCTCCGGGATTGTCAGCCCAGACCCCGAGGCGCACCACCTGGTGGGTGTCGACGTTGATCGTGTCCTCCATCTGGCGATAGACCGGGGGCACACCGTCTACGCTAAGCACCTCAAAGGCCATGCCATGCAGGTGAAAGGGGTGCTCCGTCGCCGAGAGGTTGCGCACCTCCACAATTCCGAAGCGCCCCAGCACGAGGGACTGAACCGTGATGTCGGGAAAGACCTCACCGTTGATCATCCAGGCGTCGGTGTGCAATTCCCCCTGCAGGGTGTAGAGCACATCGGTGAAGCCCGGGTCTGGGGTGGGCGCCGCACCTCCCCAGGCGAAGGGGGTCGGGCTGGCCGCCGCCCCCGGCGCAGTGAGCGCCACGTCCAGGCGCGCCTCGGTCTCACCGTGGGCCTCGCCACCCTGGAAGGCGTAGGGCCGGTCGATCAGCGAGAAGCCCTCCGCACCCGGCAGCAGCTCGGCCTCGGCCCGGTCTCCCGGCGCCAGCAGCAGCCCCGCGGCCTCGTCGGGGGCCTCCAGCCGCCCCTGTTCACCGGCGATCCGCCGCTGCCCCGGCCACTCCAGCCAAAGGTAGCCGCTGTTGCTGGCGTTGATCAGGCGCAGCCGGTGGCGCTCGCCGCCGGCCACCTCCAAGCGCGGCAGCACCTGTCCGTTCACCGTCCACAGGCCCTCTCCGCCGTGGGCGCCGTGAACATGATCGTCATCGGGAGAGACCGCGGTTGAGGCGGCCGCGGTCCAGTCGTCCAAGATGGCCACCTGCTCGCCATCCATCGCCGGCTCGGCGGGATCTTCGACGATCAGCGCCCCGTAGAGCCCGCGGTCCACCTGGTACTTGACGTCGAAGTGCGGGTGATACCAGAAGGTGCCAGCCCGATCGACGGTGAAGCGGTAGACCGCGCTCTCGCCGGGCGCCACCCCGGCGTGGGTCCAGGTGACACCGTCTTGATCATAGGGGATGTGCAACCCGTGCCAGTGCAGGGTGGTCTCTTCGTCGAGACCGTTCTCCAGCTCCACCTCGATCGTGTCGCCCACCCGGGCCCGCAGGGTGGGGCCCGGCGACTGACCGTTGTAGGCATAGCCCTCCACCTCCAGGGCGCTGCCATCCCGCCAGTCGACGAAGGTGTGGGTGGCTGGCGCGGCCTGCAGCCGCACCCGCAGCACCGCCGGATCGGGGTCGAGGTCAGTCGCCTCCGCCGGGCTGATCAAGGTGCCCTGAACCTCGCCCGCCACCTCGCCGCTGTCGCCGTGCCCGTCGGTGTGCGCGTGGTC
>JBEIQK010000914.1:0-2417 GCA_040376505.1 Alphaproteobacteria bacterium
ATCGCCGTCGGGCGCGGCGGCACCTTCAGCCCCCTTGATCCCGGCGAGGAGATCGGCTGGGCCGCGGCCTTGTGCGAGGATGCTGATCCAGATCAGCGAGAGCTCTTTCGCCAGCGGATCGAGCCCGTCGGCAAGGTCGACGATCTCGACGTCTCGCCCCTGAGCCTCATCGTCCGTTGAAGGCGGCGGCCCGCTCGCGGCCACCGGCCCCCCAGCGCAGGCCCTCCACCGTCACCGCGGTGGCGTCGACGGTCTCGGCGTCGGCGCGCAGGCGCAGGCTGCCCGCGAGCCCGCAGCGGTTTTCGCCCGACCAGGAGACCTCCCACCAGGGCCCGCTCGGCTCTTCGATCAGCACGCGAAGGGCGCCCGGATCTCCGGCCGGCGGCAAGGCCAGCGGATCGCCCGCACAGGCCGCCAGATCGCCGTTGAGCCGCCGCCAGCGCGCGGGCCAGGAGAAGGCGCCGTCGGCGGCCCGCACCTGATCGCCCACCCGAAGGAGGTCCATCCGGCGCCCATCCTGCCGCTCCCAACGCTCAGCCGAGCAGGGCAGCACCCCCGCGCAGCGCGCCATCAGCGCCTCGCCCCCTTCAAAGGGCAGCGGCGACGGCAGGGTGGAGCGCACCGGGCCCATGCGACCGAGGATCCGCCAGCGCAGCGCCGCCGGCGCCGGGGCGGCCTCGACGATCGGCGGGCTCTTCGGAAGCGGCGGCGGCGGCTCGGCGCAGCCCCCGACCAGCAGCCCGATCAGTACTTGGACTTGAGGTTGGTGCACCAGTCCACCTGAAAGTCCCCCTCCAGGCTGCCTTCGTCGAAGACCGTGGTGAAAGAGCCAAGGGCGCCGTCGTCCTCACTGACCTCGGTGACGTCGATGTTGCCATCGTCGGCCCGGTAGACCGTGAGCGCCTCGTTCTTCACCACCAGCAGCCGCGCGTCGACCGGCGACGTGCCGCCCAGGACCACGTCGCCGGCCTCCACCGCCGAAGCCTCGTAGGTGAAGAGCAGGGCCACCATGTCCTCGGTGACCGGCGCCTCGACACCGGTTTCAAAGTTCTGGCCGCGCTTGACCCAGTACATGTCCATGCACTCAAAGGGCTTGTCGGTGAAGACCACGAAGGGCCCACCCCAGAAGGAGGCCTCGGCGGTGAGCTTGACGCCATCGACCGATCCGCTGATGTCGGCGAAGGCTTTCGAGCCGCAGCCCGAGGAGAAGACCGCGACCAGCAGCGCGGCGACGAGGGAGCGGGACATGGCAAGGACCTCCAGTCCCACCACCTATTCTCTCCGCCCGCCGCCGACAGGTCCCGGCAGGCTGGACGGAAGTAGGGTAGGCACCCCATGGCGAACCCCTGGACCCTCGGGCCGGGAGGCGGCGCCACCGCGGAGCACGCCCGAATTCCCCGCACGGGCACTGACACGGATCCCCCCAATGGCGCGAAAGACGGTCCTGGACCTTCAGGCGATGAAGGCCGGCAACCAGAAGATCGCAATGGTCACCGCCTACGACTACACCATGGCCCGGCTCGTCGACGCCGCCGGGGTTGACATGGTGCTGGTGGGCGACAGCCTCGGCATGGTCGTTCAAGGCCAGCCCGACACGCTCTCGGTCACGATGGACGACATGGTCTACCACGGCCGCTGCGTCGCCCGCGGCCTCGCCGAGGCCCACCTCACCGTCGACATGCCCTTCATGAGCTACCAGGTCAGCGCCGCCCAGGCGCTCACCAACGGCGGCCGGCTGATCAAGGAGACCGGCTGTCAGTCGGTCAAGCTCGAGGGCGGCGCCCGCAGCGCCCCGGCGATCCAGGCCCTGGTCGAGGCCGGCATCCCGGTGGTCGGCCACATCGGCCTCACCCCCCAAAGCGTGCACCAGCTCGGCGGCTTCAAGGTGCAGGGCCGCGGAGAGGCCGCCGCCGAGCAGCTCGTCCGCGACGCCGCCGCCGTGCAGGAGGCCGGCGCCTTTTGCCTCGTGCTCGAGATGGTGCCCGCCGAGCTCGCCGCCGAGATCTCCGCCCAGCTCGACATCCCCACCATCGGCATCGGCGCCGGCGCCGGCTGCGACGGCCAGGTGCTGGTCTGCAACGATCTCCTCGGCCTCGACGCCCGCTTTCACCCTCGCTTCGTCAAGCGCTTCGCCGAGCTGCAGAACCCGGTGATCGAGGCGGTCCGCCACTACGTCGACGAGGTGCGCCAGGGCGCCTTCCCCGCCGACGAGCACAGCTTTCACCGCGCCCGCGGCCCCCACCGCGTCGCGCGCCTCTACTAGGCCCTCGCCATGTTGCTCTTCACCGATCCTGCAGCCCTGCAGGCCGAGGCCCTCGCCCGCCGCGCCCGCGGCCAGCGGGTCGGCTTTGTGCCGACCATGGGCTTCCTCCACGAGGGCCACAGCTCCCTGATGCGCCTCGCCCGGCCCCGCTGCG
>JBEIQK010000890.1:0-2523 GCA_040376505.1 Alphaproteobacteria bacterium
GACAATACGAGCGCGCGCATGGACCGGCTCCTCCGACCCCGGCAGCGTAGCCGCAGGTCCGCCCCGGCGGCACCCCAATTCGTGCACCGGCGGCGAGGAGGCCCCTCAGCGGCGCCGGGCGTTGGCCGCGGCGTTGCTGGCGCCCGGCGTCGGCTCATCGGAGGTGTCCCAGGCCCCGGTGCCATCGAGGCTGCGGGCGTAGACCTCGTCCGCGTCGAGCTTCGGCAGCTCCACGGCGTCGCGCAAGCTGCCGTCGGGCCCCCAAAGCACGAGATCATCGCCGCTGGCGCTGATCTTGAAGTCGGCCTCATTGGCGGCGGCGCCGTCGGTGCAGCGGACCACCAGCCAGTCGCCCACGCTCAGCACGAGGCCCTCGGGCAGCACCCAGGGGGGCGCCTCGGCATCGGGATCATCGCCCAGCGCCCAGCCCGAGAGGTCGGCGGCGCCGGGGCCGAGGTTGTACAGCTCGACCCAGTCGGGGCCATCGTCGCCGTCCTCGGCCAGGGCCTCGTTCAGCACCACCAGGGGCAGGGCAGCGGGGGTGCCGCTGTCTTCGGGCTCGCCGCTGTCGGCGGTGTCGACCGGCGCAGGGCCGGGCTGCTCGCTCGGCGAGAAGGGCGAGCGGGCGCCGCTGCAGGCGAACAGACAGAGCAGGAGCAGGCTCATGGGGCCTCCGAGGGGCGGGGCGGCGCCCCCAACTCGGCAGAGAGGAAGAGGGTGAGCTGATGGGCGCTGGCCAGGGCCTCGGCGCCTGCGATCAGGGAGGCGGCGGGATCGTTGCGTTGGCCGCTGTAGGAGAGGCCCACCAGCGCCGGACCCTGGGCGTAGCCGCCACCCAGGAAGAACTCGTAGCGGTCAGACTCGGGGTCCGCGGGGCGGGCGCGCAGCCAGTCGAGGCGGCCCCAGGCCTGGGGGCCCTGCTGGAGGGCCACCACCCCGCCGGCGGAGGCGGCGATCGGCTCGGCCAGGGCGTCGCCGCCGAGGCCCCAGGCGCGTTCGACCTCGCCATAGGCCGTGACGGGCGCCGCGGTGAAGGCGACGCGGCCGCCGGCGCGGTGATCGCGCACCGAGCCCAGCCCCGTGGAGCCGTCCCGGCCGTAGAGCTCGATGGACAGCCTCTCCTCACCGAGGGGGCTCACTTGCAGCAGGGCCGCCACATCCTGGCCGTCGTTGCGCTCGCGCAGGCGGGCCCCTTCGCCGCTCGACAGGTGCAGGCCGCCCTCCACCCGACCGCCCGGGCTGGACAGGACCGCGCCCATGCCCAGATCAGAGACCGGTGAGAGGCCCGCCCGCTCCACCAGCGGCGCGGCGACGGCGGGCAGGCCCCAGGCGGCCTGGGCGGCGGCGCGCCAGGGGTCCTCCAGCAGGCCGGCGCCGACCGCCACCTGGGGGTGCGGGGCCCAGCGGGCCTCGGCGATCTGCACCTCGGGCACGATGGCCTCGCCGGCGACGCCGATGTAGCCTCCCTCGCCGCCCGATCGCACCGCCGCGAGCCCCGCGCGCAGCCCCACCGGGCCTTGGCCCAGGGCGGCCTGCACCTGGGCCCGGGGCAACACAAAGCGTTCGTTCACGCCGGTCTCGGGCCAGGCGCGCGAAAAACCCCCGGCGATCTCCGCCGACAGGGCGCCGCAAGGGCCTTCGGGCGCGGCGTCCAGGGGGGCGGAGAGGGCGCCCAGCAGGCCGACGCAGGCGGCGCTCACAGGACCCCCGAGAGGCCATCGGCGCCAAGAAGCGGGCCCTCCTCCTCGATCAGGTCGTTGAGCAGCCCCCAGTCGACGAGCAGGGTGGCTGACTCGGCCTCGGCATCGCCCAGGAGCTCGGCGCGCAGGCCGTCTTCGCCGCCGCCCGCCTCCAGATCGGCGACCAGCACGGGCCGCAGGTCGCCGCCGGTGACCATCCCGGCGCGCAGGTGGGACTGGGCCAGGAGCTGCCCCAACTCGCCGCCCAGCCGCTCCACATCGGCCAGCTCAACTTCGCCGGCCTCGACATCCTCGGCGATCTTCAGGTGATCGAGCCCCAGCACAAAGGAGGACACCGGCAAAGCCCGCCAGTACAGTCCATCCAAACAGAGGGCCCGGTAGCCTGGCGCGACCATCGGCTCGCTCCAGAGCGCCGCGGCGGCGAAGGCGACGCGCTCGGCGTTGTCGTCGAAGGGCTGCGCAGGGGCGCCGGGCATCGCGGGCGGCTCGATCAGCTCGCGCACCTCAATCAGACTGTCGTCTTCGTCTGTGGGGCTGCCCTGATCGACCAGCAGCAGGTAGCGCAAAGCCGGCAGCGAGCTGATGCCCACACCAAAGCGGCGGGCGGCGTCGGTGAGGCGGCTGCCCGCCGGCAGGTCGAGGGCGGCGAAGAGGGCGCGGGCCTGCGCCTCTTCGTCGCGGTCCAGCGGCAGCAGGCCGGCGTGGGCCGCGTCGAGCCCGGTGTCTGTCCGCAGACGAAGGCCCTCGGAGGTCGAGACCGTCAGCTCAGTCAGTCGCTGGCGGGCGGGGCCCTCTTCCTCGGCCTCGTCGCGCAGCCGGCCGA
>JBEIQK010000477.1:0-5085 GCA_040376505.1 Alphaproteobacteria bacterium
CCTGCGTGGTGCCGCGGGCCGTGGTGATGGTGGAGGCGATGCTGGCCCTGGTGCTGGTGGATCACCTGCTTCGCCGGCCACCGCGGCTCGGGGACTGAATCAACCGGCGCCGCAGCCGAGGGTCAGTCCGCCAGGGTGGTGAAGTCGGCGGTGCCGTCGTAGAGGGCGAAGCCGGCGGCGGGGCCCAGCACCGGCGTCAGGGCGATCTCCTGACCGTTCAGGTGCAGCGTGTCGCCCGACTGCTCCCAGCGCAGGGTGGGCCCGACCTCAGCGAGGGTGTCGATGTTGAGCCAGTCGTTGCGGTCTGGCGTGTAGATCCAGCGGCTGACGGCGCCGGTGGCGTCGACAAAGACGATGTCAAAGCCCGTGTCCGACCAGCCGTAGATGCCGCCCACATAGGCGGCGTCGCCCAGGGGCACCTCGAAGGAGACGGTGGCCGGGGCCTCTTTGTACAGGGCGGCCGAGAGCACCCCCGGCGTGATGCCGCGCATGACGGTGGGCGTGCGGTGCTGCCACTCGAGCCAGACCGGCCACAGGGGCTCCTGGTGGTCGAGGATGTGGGTTGCGTAGGCGGCGTCGTCTACCGGCAGGGCGCCGGGGCCGGTGAAGTCCATGCCCTCGCGAAAGGCCCGCCAGTCGTCGCGGCGGGTCCACTCCTGCTGGTGAACAAAGGTCATCATCTCCGGGCGACCGGGGAAGGCGTCGTCGGCCGTCCAGTCGGCCAGGTCGCTGCCGCTGCTGGCCAGGGTGCTGGCCGCCGCGGCCCAGTAGTCCTCGATGGTGCCGCGCGGATCGGCCCCCACGGTGAGGCAGGCCCCATCCCAGTCGTGGCGACTGACCCACTCGGCGAGGCCCTCGATGTACCAGGTGGGCAGATCGGCCTCGCGGGTGCGGCTCTGCAGATGAAACTGGTGGAAGGCCTCGTGCAGCAGCAGCATCTCGGTGAAATAGAGGGTGGGCTGCTGGTAGAGCGAGGCGGTCTGTGTCGCATAGTCATAGTAGCCGCCGGCGGTGGCGGGCACGCCGACGCCGCGGGCGGCCATGCCGGCCACCCAACTGGCCTGATCGGCGAAGACCAGCACCTCCAGGGGCCCGCTGGCCTCGGGCAGGGCGCCCATGTCCTCGGTGTAGGCGATGTAGGCGGCCTCGAGCAGGCGGGCCTGATCCTGGGCGTCGGCCCCGCCGTGGGTGAGCAGGAGGTAGTGCTCGGTGCGCACCTGCTGGCTGCCGTCCTCCCCGATTGCGACGTCGTAGTCGTTGGCGTCGCAGCCGCTGGCCCGGGGCGGGCCCACCGGCTCCTCGCCGCCGCCGCCGGTGTCGTCGGCGCCGGTGTCGTCGCCGCCGCCTTCGCCGCCGTCGGCTCCTTCGCCGTCGGGACCGGCGGTGTCGTCGGGGGCCGGGCTGTCGCCCCCCTTGTCGGCGGGCGGGGTGGAGCAGGCGAGGGCGAGGAGGAGGAGGGCGGTGCGCATGCCGGCAGGGTAGCCGTCGGGCGGGCCTAGGGGAAGAGGATCGCGCAGCAGGAGAGGGCGCCATCGGCCCGGGCGACCTGGGTGGTGGCGATGGGGTAGACGCGCAGGCCTGCCTCGGCGAGGAGGGCGGCGGTGCGCGGGGCCCCCTCGGCCACCAGCACGCCGCCGGCATGGCCGACGACGTTGGCGGCTTCGGCCTCCTCGGCGGGCACCCACCAGACCGGCTCGGCGAAGGCCTCGGCGGGCAGGGTGCCCTCGGCGAGCAGGATGTGCTGGTTGTCGGGGCTGGTGGCGTGGCACTTGAGGTGCAGGCCGTGGGGCACCGGCAGGCCGACCACCCGCCGCTGGGGCAGCAAGGCCTGCAGGGCGGCGACGGCGGCGGGGTTGCTGCGGGCGGTGAGGCCGACGTAGAGGCTGCGCCCCACGGCGAGGACGTCGCCGCCATCAAGGGTGGCGCCGGGCGGCAGGGTGGCGGTGGGCAGGTAGGCGCCCACGGCCGCGATCACGGCGGCCCGCTCGCCCTGGCGACTGGGCACGGCCGAGCGGGTCTCGATGGCCAGACCGTCCACCACGATCGCGCTGTCTTCTACAAAGACGCAGTCCGGCTGGGCCTCGTCGGCGGGCAGGGTGAGGATGTCGAGCCCGAGTCCCTCGCGCAGGGCGGTGACATAGCGGGCGTGCTCGTTTCGGGCGAGGTCCACCGCGGGGGGCGGGCCGCTTCGGCTGGTCAGGGCCGACACAAAGCTGTCCGGGATGGACCGCACCAGGGCGTGACGGGGGCGAGGCATCATCGTGTGTCCACGCAAAGGGTCCAGTCGCCGACGGTGCGCTCCTGCGCGCAGGGGCCGAGCCCGTCGAGCAGCAGCCTGTCGGTCTGTTTTTGTTTGGAGGCCGCGCCGGCCAGCCGCATCCGGGTCTCGCGGATCGGGCTCAGGCGAGGGCGAGGGTGCGGCCGGGCGCGGGGGCGTCGCTGACCGCGCTCGCCAGGGCCGAGAGCGCCCGCTGGGTGTCGGGGGTGAGCTCCAGGGCGGCGGCGTCCATCAAGGGGGCGCTCTCGCCCCGCAGGAGGTCGAGCATGTACTTGAGCGCGATCAGGTCCAGATCCTCGATGTTGAGGTTGGCCTGGGGGCCGGGATCGGGCTCCACCGGCGGCGGTGGGGGCGGCGCGGGCGCGCGGAGGATCGGCAGGCTCGGCAGGGGCGGCGCGGCGGAGATTCTCATGGGGCCTCACTGCCTCCCTTGTCGGCCCTTTTGGGGCGGAGATTGCGCGCCCAGGCCGGCCTTTTTCGAGCCGACCTGGGCGCCCATCCAGGGCTATTCGTCGTCCTTGCGATCGCCGCGCACGACCGACCGCATGTTGCCGGCGAGGATCTTCTTGCGCAGGCGGATGCTCTTGGGCGTGACCTCGACCAGCTCGTCTTCGGCGATGTACTCCATCGCGCGCTCAAGGGTCATCTGCATCGGGGGGATGAGGATGAGCTTCTCATCGGCGCCGGCCGAGCGGATGTTGGTGAGCTGCTTGGCGCGGGTGGCGTTGACGTTCATGTCGTTTTCGCGGCTGTTCTCGCCGACGATCATGCCTTCGTAGACATCGATCTGCGCGCCGACCATCAGCTTGCCGCGGGGCTGCAGGTGGTAGAGCGCGTAGGCGGTGGTCTGGCCGGTGCGGTCGGAGATGAGCGAGCCGTTGAGCCGGTAGGGGATGTAGCCGGCGTGCTCGTCCCAGCCGTCAAAGAGGGTGTTCATGATGCCGAGCCCGCGCGAGTCGTTGAGGAACTCGCCGCGGAAGCCAATGAGGCCGCGGCTGGGCACCCGGAACTCCACGCGCACGCGGCCAGAGCCGGCGAGGCGCATGCCGGTCATGCGGCCCTTGCGCAGGTTCATCTTCTCGGTGACCACGCCCATGAACTGCTCGGGGAAGTCGAGCAGGGCGGTCTCGAAGGGCTCGAGGGTCTTGCCGTTCTCCTCCTTCATCACGACTTCGGGCTTGGAGACGCACAGCTCCCAGCCCTCGCGGCGGATCTGCTCGATCAGGATGGCGATCTGCAGCTCACCGCGGCCGACGAGGCGCAGGGCGTCGGTGGTGCTGGCCGGGTCGAGGCGCAGGGCCACGTTGGTGCGGCACTCCCGCTCCAGCCGCTCGCGGAGCTGGCGGGCGGTCATGTAGTTGCCCTCGCGGCCGGCCAGGGGGCCCGTGTTGGCCAGGAAGGTGACGCCGATGGTGGGCTCTTCGACCTTCACGCGGGGCAGGGGCTGGGGGTTGAGCGGGTCGGTCAGCGTGTCGCCGATGTCGAGGTCGTCGATGCCGGCCAGGGCGACGATCTCACCGGCGCCGGCGCTGCGGGCGTCGACCCGGCGCAGGCCCTGGTAGGTGTAGAGGTGCTGGGCCCGGATCTTCTTGGTGCCATCGGCCTGGCAGAGGATGAGCTCTTGCCCGCGCTGGATGGTGCCCGAGACCATGCGGCCGATGGCGAGGCGGCCGACGTAGTTGTCGTAGTCGAGCTGCGTCACCAGCATCTGGATGACGCCGTCGAGCTTGCCGCGGGGCGCCGGGATGTGCGAGACGATCGCGTCGAAGAGCGGGGTGAGCGTGCCCGGCTCGAGCTTGGGCTCGGTGCGGGCGTAGCCCTCACGGGCGCAGGCGTAGAGGATCGGGAAGTCGATCTGGGTGTCGTTGGCGCCGAGGTCGATGAAGAGGTCGAAGACCTCTTGCACCACTTCCTCGATGCGGGCGTCGGGGCGGTCGATCTTGTTGATGCAGACCATGACGGTGAGGCCGGCTTCGAGCGCCTTGCCCAGCACGAAGCGGGTCTGGGGCAGGGGGCCTTCGCTGGCGTCGACGAGCAGCAGCGCGCCGTCGACCATCTTGAGCACCCGCTCGACCTCGCCGCCGAAGTCGGCATGCCCGGGGGTGTCGACGATGTTGATCTTGTAGTCGCCGTAGAAGATGGCGGTGTTCTTGGCCAGGATCGTGATGCCACGCTCCTTTTCAAGATCCATCGAGTCCATCACGCGCTCAACCATGGCCTCGTTGGCACGGAAGGTGCCCGCCTGGCGCAGCATGTGGTCGACGAGCGTGGTCTTGCCATGATCGACGTGGGCGATGATGGCAATGTTGCGCAGCTTGGAGGGATCGTAGGTCTCTTGCACGGGTGCCCCGGAGCGAATGGGGCCGCCCGTTATCTCACCGCGCCTACTTGAGCACCATCGGGTAGGAGAAGGTCATGTCAGGGCCGTCGAAGGGCGGGAAGATCAGCGCCCGAAAGGCCCCGGAGATGCAGGCGTCGAGCTCGGAGCCCTTGAGGTCGGCGTTGGTGATGCGCGCCGAAGACACCGTGCCGGTGGGCTTCACCGTAAATTTGACGTTGACCTCGGCCGGGATGTCACCGCTGCGGCGCTTCTCTTCGATGAAGCAGGTCTTGATCTTTTTATTGCTGGTGACGATCGTGTCGACGAGGTCCGAGCTGAGGCCGGCGGGCTTGGGCTTGACCGGCTCGCGGGTGGCGACGGGCTCGGGGGGCGGGGGCGGCGGCGTGCGGGCCGTGCTGGTGTTGGCGCTGCTGGCGGTGCGGCTGCTGCCGCCCTCCGAGGCCACCGAGGTGCCGCTGCCGCGCAC
>JBEIQK010000825.1:0-2831 GCA_040376505.1 Alphaproteobacteria bacterium
CGACGCGGGCGTGGCCCTCGGCCCGCAAGACGGTGGCCAGGGCGCTGGCCTGGGCGTCGAGACCGGGGGCGGCGCTGCTGTGGCTCTGGCCAAACCAGAGCAGATCGGGCAGGATCAGGGTGCGCTCGGCGGACAGCGCCTTGAGCTGAGGCCGCCAGGTGGAGAGCGCGTCGCCGCCAAAGCCGTGCAGCACCAACATCGGCGGGCCGCTGCCGCCCACCCAGTAGCGGATGGTGTGATCGCCCTCGATCAGCACCTTCTCTTGAAAGCCGCGCACGGTGGCGGCCTTCTCGATGATGCGGATGCCAAAGCGCGAGAGCGAGCAGCCCGACAGGGTGATCACCCAGAAGAGCAAGCTCCAGGACCAGGCGTAGGGGCGGGGCAGGGGCGGGCGCGGCGGCAGGGGCTTCATGCCGGCCGCGTATCCCCTGGCGGGCGCAGGTGGGGAACCGGGGAAATCGGGGCGGCCCAGCGCGGATCCGAGGCGGTGAAGCGCAGCTCCACCGTGTCGCCATGCTCGGCCACCTGCACGGGCTGGTCATAGCCCTTGCGGCGCAGGGCGGCGCGGATGTCGGACTGGCGGGTGCTGATGCTGGGCGGGCAGTCGACGAAGAACAAGGCGGCCCGCTCGGGCACGGGGCCCTCGACCAGAAAGCCGGTGAAGGTGTCGATGGCGCGCCGGAGCTGCTCGATGGTGAGCCGCCGGGCGTGCAGGCTGATGGGGATGCGCCTTGAGGGGTCGATCTCCACGGTGGCGCCGCGATCCAGCGGCAGAGCCTGGGCCGCGAGGCGCAGGGCGCCGAGCCAGTCGTCGGGGGCGAGCACGGTGGGGGCCGGCGCGGGCGGCGGCTTGGGCATAGGCGCAGGGGGTGGCGGCGCGGCGGCGGCCTTGGCGGGCAAGAGGAGGAGGGCCACGCCGGCGAGGGCCAGCCCGGCGCCGACGCCGTCGCCGAGGCCGCCGAGCTTCTCCACCAGGGTGAGGGCCAGGGCGCTCTGGCGATCGAGGTGCAGCAGGGCCAGGAGGCCGCCGCCGGCGAAGAAGAGGGGGAGGGCGAGGAGGCGCATCAGGAACCCATACAGTTGGCGTAGGCGCGGCTGGCAGCCGTCAGCTCGGCTTCGGCGCGTCGAAGCGGGATCTTGATGCCAAGCAGTCCGTAAAAGGTAAGGGCACAGATGATCGCGTTGGTGCGGTGGCGCCGCCACTGGATCAGGTGGGAGACGATCTCCGGGCGCGCGCTGCAGCCCGCGGCGTCGAGCTCGGCGCGCAGCGGGTCGAGGCCCGCGTGGTCGTCGCGGCTGTGCAGCACAAAGCAGCGATCGGGCAGGCCGGGGCCGGTCATGCAGAAGTCGGCGCCGCCGCGATGGTCGAGTTGGGTGCGCCGCGTCGGGCGGGTGCGCAGGGGCGCGTCGCGCAGGGCGAGGGCATCGGCGGGGAGCTCGGCGAGCAGGCGCCGGAGCGGCACGGTGCGGTAGCCCACGGCGACCGGCTCCAGCGACACCCGGCTGCAGGCGGCGGCGTACTCGGCGTCGACCGCGCCGAGCCCGACGAAGCGCCCGCTGGCGTCGACCTTGCCGCAGGTCTGCTCGGAGATCCGCGCGGAGAGCAGCTCCTGGACGACGTAGGCGCCATCAATCAGGGATTCGGGCTGCTGGCGGAGGCGCTCGGCGCAAGAGGGCTCCAGCACGAGATCCAAGGTGGCGAGGCTCCACTGACTGGGGGTGTCGAAGCTCACCTTCTTGACGAGGCTGCCCTCCGCGCTGCCCCCGCCCAGGCCGGCCCGCACCGTGACGCCCGCGGTGAGGCTGCTGACCAGCTCGGCGGCGGTGTAGGTGCTCTCAATGGGCGTGGCGGCGATGCAGTCGCGCACCAGCAGGCGGTGCCCCCCGTCGGCCACGGCATAGATGCCGCCGGCCCGAAAGGCGCCGGACAGCTCGGGGGTGGGCGTCCACTGGGTCTGGGCCAGGAGGGTGGCCAGCGCCGGGATGTCCGCGGCGCCTGCGCTGGGCTGCGGATCCTTGGGCGGGCGGGCGGCATGCGCCAGGAGGGTGGCCAACAGCAAAAACATCGAGGGCCTCGGGAGCTGGGGCGCAGGGTACCGCAAGAAAGAGGCGCCGGGGCGCGCGGCCGGCTAGGCGGGCCTGCTGAGTGAGGTGCCGATGTTGGGCTTTGTGCGTGTCGCGGCGGCGGTGCCGCCGGTGGCGGTGGCCGATCTGGACGGAAACCGGGCGGCGACCCTGGCGCTTTGGCGACAGGCGGCGGCCGAGGGCTGCGCGGTGGTGGTGGCGCCGGAATTGGGGTTGTCGGCCTACACCCTGCGCGATCTCTTCCTGGATCGCGGGCTGCAGGATGCCTGTGAGGCGGCGCTGCTCACCCTGGCCGCCGAGGGCGCCGATCTCGCGCCCCTGCTGCTGGTGGGCCTGCCCTTGCGCGTTGGCGGGGCCCTGTACAACGTCGCGGCGGCGCTGCAGGGCGGCCGGGTGCTGGGGGTTGTGCCAAAGGCCTACCTGCCGAACTACCGGGAATTCGAGGAAGCGCGCTGGTTTCGGCCGGGCCGGGAGGTGCCGGCGGGGTCGCAGGTGCGCCTGGGCGGCGCGGCGGTGCCCTTTGGCACCGATCTGCTCTTCTGCGCGGTGGACCAGCCCGATCTGGTGCTGGGCGTCGAGATCTGCGAGGACTACTGGGTGCATGTGCCGCCCCATGTCCATCAGGTCTCGGCGGGTGCGACGGTGATCGCCAACCTCTCGGCCTCCAATTTCACCCTGGGCAAGAGCGAGCTGCGGCGAATGCTGGCCCGCGCGGCCTCCGACCGCGGAAAGTGCGCCTACCTCTA